>CAJMLC010000038.1 GCA_905214155.1 uncultured bacterium
GAGACAAATTTTGCGCCCCCATTCTTTTCTTTCTCTTCTTTGAGAAAGAAAAGAATGGGGGCGCAAGGATTTCTGGCAGAGAAAGAAAAGAATGGGTTCAAGAAGAAAGCGGGCGACAGAGGGGGGCCCTACGAATTCTATCGCAGCTCCGGCGGTGACCGTAGGGGCGGGCGTTGCCCGCCCGTCGGCCGCTCCGTCATTTGCTACGCAAACGCCACCGCCCCTTACGAAGGGGAGGCAAGCCGCGGCGGGATTATTGGCCGAGCTCGGCCTTGGCCTGTTCGAGGGCGCGGGCAAGCTGGTCGGGACAGGACGTGGGCTTCATGCCGCAGCGGATGCCGCGCACGCGCGCGATGACATCGTCGATGTCCATGCCCTCGACAAGGCGGCTGATGCCTTGCAGGTTGCCATTGCAGCCGCCGGTGAAGACGACGTCCTTGACCTTGCGGCCGTCGAGGACGACGTGGATGTTGCTGGAGCAGGTGCCCTTGGTACGATAATCAAATTCCATGGTAAAATTCCTTTCTATTCGGTGAGATCACAGACTGTACAGTTTACATAATGAATGAGATCGTCTGGTGCGAGCAGAATCTGGCAGCCGCGCTGTCCGGCGGAGACGCCGATCTCGTCGTAGAGCTGGGCCGTTTCGTCGAGATAGGTCGGGAACGGTTTTTTCATGCCGATGGGGCTGCAGCCGCCGCGGATATAGCCCGTTGTGGCCAGCAGGTCCTTGACGTGGATCAGCTCGATTTTCTTATCACCGGCAGCTTTTGCGGCCTTTTTGAGGTCCAGCTCGCAGCAGACCGGGATGCAGAAGACGGCATAGCCGCAACGGTCGCCGTGGGCGACGAGTGTCTTGAAGATCTGCTCGGGCGGCATGCCGATGCCCTCGGCCGCGTGCAGGCCGGAGAGGTCGTTTTCGTCAAAGGCGTATTCCGCTGTGCGGTACTGAATTTTAGCTGCGTCCAGCAGGCGCATCACGTTCGTTCTGGTCATGGGGATCCCTTCTTTCGGGGACATTATAGCGTTTTTTGCGTCAGGTTGCAAGTCCTGCCGGGATTTGCTATAATACGTCTGATATTTACCACGGAGGCAGTACAGAATGTCCATTGAAAAGGTGAGAAGCTATTTCCAGACGCTCGGCATTGCGGAGCGGATCATGGAGTTTGACGTGTCGAGCGCAACGGTCGAGCTGGCGGCGCAGGCCGTCGGCGTGGAGGGCGCGCGGATTGCGAAGACGCTGTCGTTTCTGCTCGGCGACGGGTGCATTCTGATCGTGACGGCGGGCGACGCGAAGATCGACAACAAAAAATACAAGACGAAATTCGGCGCAAAGGCGAAGATGCTCGCGCATGACGATGTGCCGGAATACATCGGGCACGCCGTGGGCGGCGTGTGCCCGTTCGCGGTGAAGGAGGGCGTGCGCGTCTATCTGGACGAGTCGCTGCGGCGGTTTGAGACCGTGTTCCCCGCGTGCGGGAGCAGCAACAGCGCGATCGAGCTGACGATCCCGGAGCTGGAGGAATATTCGAAATTCGACGAGTGGGTCGACGTCTGCAAGCTGCCGGAATAATTGTGTGCATTTTGGTCCATGCTAAACCCGAACATTTGGGGAGGGCGAAAACATGGCGGAAGAAAAGCAAAAAGATCAGCAGACCGAGCAGCTCGTTGATCTCGGCGCGGCGACGACGAATACCAGCCGGGGCAGCATCTATACGCTGACCATCGTCGGGCAGATCGAGGGACATCAGGCGCTGCCGGAGAACGTGAAGACGACAAAATATGAGCATGTGCTGCCGCTGCTGGCCTCCGTGGAGGAGAGCGAGGAGATCGACGGGCTGCTCATTTTGCTGAACACCGTGGGCGGCGACATTGAAGCCGGGCTTGCCATCGCGGAGCTCATTGCCGGGATGAAGAAGCCGACGGTGTCGCTCGTGCTGGGCGGCGGGCACTCGATCGGAATCCCGCTGGCTGTGTCGGCCAGGCGGAGCATGATCGTCCCCACGGCGTCGATGACGGTGCATCCGGTGCGGATGACGGGGCTCGTCGTCGGCGCGCCGCAGACCTATCAGTATTTTAACCGGATTCAGGATCAAATCGTCAGCTTTGTGACGAAACATTCGAAGATTTCAAAGCAGCGGTTCCTCGACTATATGATGGCGACGGACGAAATCGCGACCGACGTCGGCACGGTCGTCTACGGGCCGGAGACGGTCGAGTCCGGCCTGATGGATCAGCTCGGGAGTTTATCCGATGCGTTTTCGTGGCTGCACCGGCAGATCGCGAAGGAAAAGAAGAAAAAATAATGCACAGGGCCGGGCGCGAGGGCGTCCGGCCCTTTTCCGGCGTTCCTCCCCGACAAATCCGATCGCAGGTTTTGCAAAGACGGATGGGAGACGGAAAAAGAGTGGAAATATTCTTCGATCTGTGATAATATAAAACAGTATGTGACTATGGGCGCGGGAGACGCGCCGTGCAGATCGGAGGGGAACGTATGACCTACGGACAGGCGATCCTGCTGGGATTCGTGCAGGGAGTCGCGGAGTTTTTACCCATCTCCAGCTCCGGCCATCTGGCCGTGCTGCAAAATTTTCTCGCCATCGGCGACATGGAAAACCATCTGCTGTTCGACGTGCTGCTCCACCTCGGGACGCTGGCCGCGGTGTTTCTGGCCTTCCGGGGCGAGATCGCGCCGCTGTGGAACGAGGGGCTGCGGATGCTGCGCCTGAAAAAGACGCGGCGCGGCGAAAAGCCGGACGGCGTGAAGCGGCGGATGATCTGGTTTTTGATCGTGGCAACGCTGCCGCTGGCGCTGGCCGCGGTGCTGAACAAATACGTCGAGAGCCTGTATCAGAACACGTTTTTCATCGGCTTTGCCTTTTTGATGACGGGCGTGCTGCTCTTCGCGGCCGACCGCATGGGCCATGGCAACAAGAATGAACGCGGAGCGACGCTGGGCGACGCGGTCGTGGTGGGTCTGGCGCAGATGATCGCGGTGGTGCCGGGTCTTTCCCGCAGCGGGACGACGATCTCGGTGGGGCTGCTGCGCGGGTTCGACCGGAATTTCGCGGTGAAATTTTCGTTTTTGCTGTCGATCCCGGCGGTGCTCGGCGCGAATCTGGTGTCGCTGGTGAAGGCATTTGCCGCGGGCGTAGACTGGTCGATGGCGCCGAAGTATCTGGTGGGCGTGGCGGTCGCGTTCGTGTCGGGCTATTTTGCCATTTATCTGCTGCGCATGATCGTGCAGCGCGGAAAATTCGGCGGATTTGCGTACTATTGCTGGGGCGCGGGATTGGTGACGCTGATCCTGTCGCTGACGGTTTGAGGAGAAGAGACCCATGGCACAGAAGCAAACAAAAAAATCAACAGCCGCGAAAGGCCGCAGAAAGACGGCCCCGAAGAAGACGCAGCAGAAGCCTATCCGCCGCGAGGTCGGCGCGGGCGTGTGCCTGCTGCTTGCGGTATTCACAGTGCTGTCCTGTTTTCAGATCCACGCCGCATTTCTCGACGCGCTGGCGACGCTCTGCCGCGGCTTGATCGGCGCGGGGTTCTACATTTTACCGTTCGCGTTTCTGATGGGCTTTCTGATCCTGCTGCTGCATGACGGGCGGCCCGTGGCGCTGCGGGTGACGTGTACGTTCCTCGTGGCGGTGCTGATCGGGTCGCTGGTGCAGCTCGTCGGCGGGAGCAATGTGGAATGGAGCCAGAATGTGATCGAGAACCTCTGGGACGGCGGCATTGCCGGGACGTCCGGCGGCGTGGTCGCCGGGGGAGTGGCGCTGGTGCTGGAGCTGGTGGTGAGCCGCGTCGGTGCGGTGATCCTCTGCGTCGCGGGCATTTTGCTGGCGCTGATCACGAGCCTGAACATGACGGTAAAGGGCATCATCCTCGCAATCAGAAACCGGCCGAAGCTCGAATATGAGCCGCCGAAGCGCGAGCATGCCGACCCGGCGGAAAAGCTCGTGAACCATGTGGCGGAGCGGCACATCGAGCAGGTGGAGCGGCGGCGCGCGAAAGCGTCGGACTTTGACCTGCCGGTCGACGAGCCGCCGCTGCCCGTGACGGAGCCGAAGAAGAAGGGCCGCGAGATCGTCCGGCCCGATGAATTTGTGGAGCAGGATCGGAAAAATGCACGCCGTGAAAAGCCTGTCGACCTGACGGACGATCTGCCCGGCGAGCTGACCGGCCACGGCAGGCCTGCCGCGCCGCAGCCGGAGCAGAAGCCGGAGCCCGCAGCGAAGAAGGATTACAAGGCACAGTTTGACGCGCTGATCTCGGAGCAGAAGGAGCTGCCGCATCAGCTGCCGCCGCTCGTGCTGGACGCGGAGCCGGAGAAGCTCCCGACGCTGCCCGAGGAGCCGAAGCAGATCCAGGAGGACCCGGCGGAGGAGCTCCCGCCGCTGGTCGTTCCCTCGAAGCCGAAGGAAGCCCCGGCAGAAACGCCAAAGGCGGAGCCGGTGGGGGAACTACCGCCGCTGGTGCAGCCGGAGGACGACAAGATCAAGCGCGAGGACGTCCGGCAGGAGGCCGCGCAGATTGCCGCCGAGATCCAGACGGCCCCGGCGCCGCCGGAATACCGCTATCCGCCGGTCGACCTGCTGCGCCGCTCGACCGGCGCGGCAGCGGACGGCACGCAGGAGATGCGGCAGAACGCCGAGCGGCTGGCCGATACGCTGCAGAGCTTCAACATCGAGGCCAACATCATCAATGTGACGCGCGGGCCGTCGGTCACGCGGTATGAGCTGGAGCTGAGCCGCGGGACGAAGCTGTCCAAGGTCACAAATCTGGCGGATGACATCGCGCTGGCGCTCGGCGCGTCCGGCGTGCGCATCGCGGCCATCCCGGACAAAATTTCAGTGGTCGGCATCGAGGTGCCGAACAAGCTGGTGACGACGGTGCTGGCGCGGGATGTGATCGACTCGGACGAGTTCCGCAAGAGCAAGTCGAAGATCTCCTTCGCCGTCGGCAAGGACATCGGCGGCAGCCGCATCATCGGCGACATCGCCAAGCTGCCGCACATGCTGATCGCGGGCACAACCGGCTCCGGCAAGTCGGTCTGCATGAATTCACTGATTATCTCGCTGCTCTACAAGGCGAAGCCGGATGAGGTCAAGCTCATCATGATCGACCCGAAGATGGTCGAGCTTGGCATTTACAACGGCATTCCGCATCTGCTCATCCCCGTCGTGACCGACCCGAAGAAGGCGGCCGGCGCGCTGCAATGGGCGGTGACGGAGATGATGCGCCGATACCGGCTGATGGCCGACGCAGGCGTGCGCGACCTCGAATCGTTCAACCACGTCGCGGCGGCGAGCGAGGAATTTGAGAAGATGCCGCAGATCGTCGTCGTCATCGACGAGCTGGCCGACCTGATGCTCGTGGCGGCCAAGGAAGTCGAAGAGTCGATCTGCCGCGTGGCCCAGATGGGCCGCGCCGCGGGCATCCATCTCGTCATCGCGACGCAGCGGCCTTCGTCCGACGTCATTACGGGCCTGATGAAGGCGAACATCCCGTCGCGCATTGCGTTTGCAGTGGCGTCTGCGATGGAGTCGCGCATCATCCTCGATACGTCCGGCGCGGAAAAGCTCGTCGGAAAGGGCGATATGCTCTATGCGCCGCTCGGGCAGGGCAAGCCGAAGCGTGTGCAGGGCTGCTTCATCACGGACGATGAGGTGCAGGAGGTCGTGACGTTCGTCAAGCAGACGAACACGGCGGACTATTCCGACGAGGTCATGGCCGAGATCGAGAAAAAGGCCGCAGAGAGCGGCAAGGGCGGCGGCGCGGGCGCGTCTGCTGCGTCCACACCGGCGAGCGACGAGGCCGAGGGCGACGAGATGCTGCCCGCGGCGGTCGACGTCATTCTGGAGACCGGACAGGCGTCCGTCTCGATGCTCCAACGGCGGCTGAAGCTGGGCTATGCCCGCGCGGCACGCATCATGGACGAGATGGAAGAGCGCGGGATCGTCGGCGGCTTTGAGGGTTCGAAGCCCCGGCAGCTGCTGATCACGAAGGAACAGTGGGAGTCCATGAAAAATGGCCAGCCCCTGAACCCGCCGGTCGAAGAGGAGATCCCCTGAGCGCACAACACGGTGCGATCAGGTACATACATGGAGCGGGCGGAGGATCTTGACGCAAGCTCCCAAGTATTGCATCCGGGATACCCGGAGCGAAAGCTGGAGGTAAACAAATGAAACACGAGAATGTCAAAAAGATGGTGGCGCTGGCGCTGCTGGCGGCGCTGGTCGTGGTCTTGCAGACCGTGGCAAGCGGCATCAAGGTCGGGCCCATCCCGATCACGCTGACGCTGGTGCCGATCGTGATCGGTGCGGTGCTCTATGGGCCGGGCGCGGGCGCGGGACTCGGCGCGATCTTCGGGCTGGTCACGGCGATCGCCGGTCTGACCGGTGCGGATGGTGGGACACAGGCGCTGATCCAGGCGAACGCGTTCTGGACGCTGGCGACCTGCATCGTCAAGGCGACGGCCGCTGGTTGGGTGGCCGGTCTGGTCTACCGGGCGCTGCGGAAGCATCAGACGCTTGGCTGCGTGGCTGCGGCCATCAGCGCACCGGTCGTGAATACCGGGCTGTTTTTGCTCGCGATGACAACGGTGCTGCGCCCCTCGCTGGAGGCGTGGGCCGGCGGAACTAACCTGGTTTATTATGTATTTGTGGTGCTGACGGGCATGAACTTCCTCGTGGAGTTCGGTGTCAACGCAGTGCTCAGCGTGGCGATCGCACGCATTGTGCAGGTCGTGGGTAAAAAAGGATAAATCCTGGCGGGCAATGGAAGCCCAAAGGCCCCCTCTACGAAGAGGGGGCTGGCCGAGCAAAGTGAGGTCTGGGGGAGTTTGAAAAAATTTCTCCCCCAAAAATCCCCCGTGGCGATTCCCCCTCTATGATGAGGGGGCTATCCGCTGCGGCGGGGACGGACAGACAGAGACGTGAGGAAATGGCATGGAGATCTTAACAGAAAAAATGAAGCGCTTTGCGCGGGAGGAGATCCGGGCGGCGGTATTTGACCTTGATGGGACGCTGCTGGACACGGTGCGCGACCTCGGGTCGGCGGCGAATATGACGCTGGCGCATTTCGGCCTTCCGCAGCATCCGCTGGAGGCCTATCAGACCATGATCGGCAACGGGCTGCTGATGCTCTATCGCCGGGCTGCGCCCGCTGGGACGGACGAGGCAACGGTGGAGGCGCTGCGCGACTATGGCCGCGATTATTACCGGGAGCACTGCACGGGACTGACGCGGGTCTATGACGGCGTCCCGGCGCTGCTGCAAGGACTGACGGAGCGCGGGATCGCGCTCGGGATGGTGACGAATAAGACCGAGGCGACGGCGCAGCGCGTCATGGCGCACTATTTTCCGGACGTGCCGTTCCGCTTCATCTGGGGTAACAATGGCATCCGGCCGCTCAAGCCTGCAACCGATGCGGGCGGACTGCTTTTGCAGGAGCTCGGGCTGGAGCCCGGTCAGGTGGCCTTCGTCGGCGATGGAGACACGGACATGGCGTTCGCGTCGAAGATGGGATTCTGGGCGCTTGGCGCGTGCTGGGGATACCGGCCGCGGGAGGTGCTCGCGGAGCATGGGGCGGATGTGCTGCTGGAGTCTGCCGAAGAATTGAATACCCTGTTGTTGGGATAAACGAAGCCCCGGCCGAGAATTCGGCCGGGGCGGTTTTGTAATGATGGAGACACAGCGAGGGGCGGCCAATGGCTGCCCCCGCTTCGCGGCCCCTTGATGCAATCAAGGGGAGCCTTCCATAAGGTTTGAAATTATTTACGGCCGGTGGAGCCGAAGCCGCCGCGGTCGATGGCGGAGAGCTCGTCGCACTCCTCAAATTCGACGGGCGGCTGCGTTTCGTAGATGCGGAACTGGCAGATGCGGTCGCCCTTTTCCAGGACGGTGTCGCGCGTGGCGTAGACGGGCAGCTTCCATTCGTCGTTCGTGCCGCAATAACTGTTGTCGATGACGCCGACGGAATTGGCCTGCAGGATGCCCCAGCGTTTGAACGTAGAGCTGCGCGGGGCGGTGCGGGCCTCGTAGCCGGCGGGCAGCTGCATCGAGACGCCGAGCGGCACAAGGGCAAAGTCGCCCGCGTGGAGCTCCATCGTCTCGGCACAATAGAGGTCGATCCAGTCGCCCTTGTCGGTCATTTTCAAGCGCGGCGCGTCGGCAGAGAAGTAGTGGATCTTGATTTTCGGCATGGTATTCTCCTTACTGCGTCTCGTCCCAGAGGACGACGGCGCCGGTTTTCAGGGTTTTGGGCAGGTCGATGAGGCGCTGGTTGTCAGAGCCGCGGAAGCGCAGACTGAGGTTTTTGCGGGCGGCGATGAACGGCCCGTCGACGAGGACGTCGAGGCCTGCGAGCAGCGCGTCGGTCACGCCGGGCAGCTGCGGCAGATTTTGGCCGTAGACGTAGCCGGTGAACGACCAGATGGATTTTTCAGGGTAGGCGGCGCGGATCTTCTGCGTGAGCGCAAGAAGGCCGGGCTGATTGTGCGGGTCGAACGGTTCGCCGCCGAGGTAGGTGATGCCGCGGATGTATTCGGGGCGGAGCAGGTTCAGAATGTGGTCCATGACGGCGTCGGTGAACGGCTCACCATAGTCAAAGTCCCACGCCTCGGGGTTGAAGCAGTCTTTACAGTGGTGCGTACAGCCGGAAACAAAGAGGCTGACGCGGACGCCGGGTCCATTTGCGATGTCCCACGGCTTAATTGTCGCATAGTTCATAGATGATCTCCCTTGACAATCAGGTAGTATCTGATAAAATGGCTATTCTGGGAACGATAATCGGAAAGGGGGCGGTGCGCATGGAGGCACACGAGCGGGTGCTGCACGAGCTGCTGAAGATGGGCGAGATGCTGCTGGGCTGCGGCGCGGAGATCAACCGCGTCGAGGACACGATGACGCGCCTCGGGCGCGCGTATGGCGCAAAGCGGGTTGACATCTTCGTGATCACGTCGGACATCGTGCTGACGATGCTCTTTGATGACGGAGCCGAGCTGACGCAGACGCGGCGCATCTCCGGCAGTCCTGCAACGGATTTTGCAAAGCTGGAGGCGCTCAACGCCCTGAGCCGGAAGGTGTGCGCCGCGCCGATCTCGGCGGCAGAGCTGCACGAGGCACTCTGTACTATCGATGAAAAGCGGCCGAGCGCGCTGCGGAGCTATCTCGGCAGTGTGCTCACGGCGCTGGGCTTTACGCTCTTCCTCGGCGGCGGGATCGCGGATGCGCTGTTCGCCGGGACCGTCGGGGCGATGGTCTGCTGGATGCAGCGGAAGGTGATGCCCGTGTTCCGAAATGGGGCGTTTTTCCAGCTGCTGACGGGATTGCTGGCCGGGACAGTGATCTGCCTCGCGGGGCGGATCTCGGATGTGTTCGCGGTGGACAAGATGTCTATCGGCGTGATCATGCTGCTGATCCCGGGCGCGGCGCTGACGAACGCGGTGCGGGACATGCTGGTCGGGCACACGATCTCGGGCTTGCTGCGGCTGGCTGAGTCTTTGCTGCTGGCGCTGATGCTGGCCATTGGGTTCGGCAGCGCGATCTATCTGTTTGGAGCGTGAGGGTATGGCATTGAAGTTATTTCTGGCGCTATTCGCCACGGCGGGCTATGCGCTGCTGGTCAATGTGCCGCGGCGGCTGCTTTTGCCCGCGGCGCTCGGCGGGATGCTGAGCTGGGGCGTGTATCTGCTCCTGAAGGGGCGCATCGAGAGCACGTTTTATCTGCTCGTGCTGGTCGGTGCGGCGTCGGCCGCGTATGCCGAGGCGGTGGCGAAGCTCGCCCGCGCGCCCGCGACGATCTTCCTCATTCCGGCGCTGATCCCGTTGGTGCCGGGCGGGTATGTCTACTATATGATGTCCGCGCTGGTGCTGAACAAGCTGTCGACGATGCGGCACTATGGCCAGCTGACGGCGGAATGGGCCTTCGGGCTGGCGGCCGGGATTGGCCTGATCGCGGTGCTGCATCAGATCGCGAGCAGGAGACTGCGTGAAAAGCACTGACTTCATTATACAGAGTCCGATGGGCCAATGCAAGAGCGGAGAGGTGCAAAACCATGGGAAGTGAAAAATCACAATTCGATCGGATGATGGAGGTCGCGCGGGAGCGGCTGGCGCGGCACGCGCCGGAGGAGCTCGCGCAGCGGGCCGGAGTGGAATACGCGGATGGCGCGTTCATTGTGTCGACGCTGGGGAAAACGGTGCGGGGGTGCCTGCCGGAGTGCGTGGTGACGCCGCCGCTGCCAAACTGGCACACGCTGACGCTGCTGCATTATCTTGACCTTGCGGACGGAACGCCGCTGTGCGGCAGAATGATCCCGTTTTCGCAGTACAAGGACGGACTGGTGCGCGGCGGCGGGCTGGACCGGAATGCGGAGCTGATCGTCCGGCGGGACCTCAGCGTGCTGCCGCCGGAGGAGCTGGAGCGCCGGTGTGAGGCACTTGGAGCGAACTTTGAGACGTCCAACGCCGATCTCTGCGCGCGGTTTGACTTTGCGCCGCGCTATCCGGTGTGGCTGAAGGTCTGGTTCGGGGATGAAGAATTTCCGGCGTCCGGGCATCTCTTCGTGGATGCGAGCGCACCGCGGTATCTGACGATCGAGGACGCGGTCACGGTCGGGGCACTGATCTTGGACGGCCTGACCGGAGCGGGACATTGGACAGAATGAAGACGGAATTCGAATGGAGGATGAGACGATGGGGATGACGGCGCTTGCAGCGGGATGCTCATGGCGGCGTATTTTCTGCTGCTGTATGCGGGGGTCGGGCTGATCCAGGAGAAGTGTTTTTTTGGCTCGGCGCCGAAGGAGGTTTTTGACGCGGTCCCGGCGCAGAAGGAAGGGCGGTTCCGCGGCGCGCGGCTGCTTGGCTGGGCTGCCGCGGGGATCGCTATGCTGCTGTTCGCCGGGGCGATCGTGCTCGCCGCGTGGGATGGCGTGCGGAATGGATTCGGATTTTGGAAGTTCTTCGCACGGTTTTTGATTATGCTCTATGCGATGGAGCTGTATGACATCGGCTTTTTTGACTGGGTACTGCTCTGCCATTCGAACTTCTTTCCGCATTTTTATCCGGAGGTAAAGAGCGTTGTGGGTCCGCAGCTGTTCGGATACAACAAAAAGACGCATACGCTGCATTTTGCGCTGTATGTGCCGGTCAGCGCGGCAATGGCGGGAATCTGCTTGCTGTTTTGAGGGTTTATCGGGGCAGCAAAATCTAAAAAGGAGTGTCATTGCGAACCAGTGCGCACACTGGTGTGGCAATCCCGTGGATCTTTATGGAGTCCATAATAGAGCAACCCATAACACTCCTATAAGATCTACGGGATTCTCACGCCAGCCGGGTGCGTAAGGTACGCGCGCTCGGCATACCCCGCGGGTCGATGCAGGGCAAGCCTGCGGGCTGGCTCAGAATGATACCTCTATTTTGGAGCTTGTCCGCTGCGGCGGGGGCAACGGCGGGTTGCTTGCGTTGGGGCGAAAAGCATGGTAAACTGTCCCAGAGGAGATGAGTTTATGGAAACAAAGGACATTTTATTGCAGCTGAGAAACGAAAAAGGACTTTCTCAGGAGGAACTGGCCGGGCGGGTATTCGTGACGCGGCAGGCGGTCTCCCGCTGGGAAAGCGGCGAGACGACGCCGGGCACAGAGACGCTGAAGCTGCTGTCGAAGGAATTTGACGTGTCGATCAACACGCTGCTCGGCGCGCCGCGGCAGCTGATCTGCCAGTGCTGCGGGATGCCGCTCGAGGATGCGGTGATCAGCAAGGAGCCGGACGGCACATTCAATGAGGAATACTGCAAGTGGTGTTACACGGATGGGGAATTCAAATATGAAAGCCCGGAGCAGCTGATTGAATTCTGCGTGGAGCACATGGCGAGCGACGCCTGGCCGAAGGAACAGGTGCGATCGCACATGGAGGCCGTGGTGCCGCAGCTGCGGCATTGGAAGAAATAAGTGCGGCATACCTGACACCAGAGCGCACGGAAGGTCAAGAAATACGGCCTGTTTTTTGATAGACTGTCCTCACAGAAAGGACGTGAAGCGATGAATTGGATCCAGGGCATTCAGCGGGCCATCGACTATGTGGAGGAGAACATCACCGAGGAACTTGATTTTGAAGCCGTGGCGCGGCAGGCGTATTCGTCTCCGTTCCACTTTCAGCGCGTGTTCGGTGTGCTGTGCGGCTTTTCCCTCGGCGATTACATCCGGATGCGCAGACTTTCACTGGCCGGAGAGGAGCTGTCGCGCGGGAACGCAAAGATCATCGAGATCGCGCTGAAATACGGCTATGACACGCCGGAGAGCTTTTCGCGCGCGTTCACCCGGTTCCACGGCATTGCGCCGAGCGAAGCCAGGCGCGGCGGCAAGGTCCACATTTTCACGCCGCTTTCTGTCAAACTGACATTAACAGGAGGCAGCAAAATGGATTACAGAATTGAAAAACGGGATGCATTTCAGGTCGTCTGCAAGCGCAAGCGGGTGGACAAGCCGCAGTCGGGCACGGCGACGCGCGAGATCTCAGGCATGTGGCAGGAATTCGGCGCGGACGGGACGCTGGGGCGGCTGATCGGCTATCTGCCGGAACAGCCGGTGCTGAAGGGCCTGCTCGGGATATGCTTCTCGTCGGAGTTGGATGCGAAGCAGTTCCCCTACGGGATCGGCGTGGAGTATGACGGGCGGGAGGTCGACGACGATTTTGAGATCCTCACGATCCCGGCGAGCACCTATGCCGTGTTCATGAGCCGCGGGAAGATGCCGGACGCCTTTGTGGAGACGTATCACCGGATCGTGACCGAATTTTTCCCGCAGAGCGCCCAGTATGAATATGCGGAGGACACGGAGTTGGAGGTCTATCCGTCGGCGAATACGGATGACCCGAATTACGCGTGCGAGATCTGGATCGCGGTCAAAGAGAAGAAATAAGCAACATTACAACGGTCCGGCACGGAGCATCCTCTGCGCCGGGCTGTTTGTGTGTTGGATGGGTTGTCCGGGAAAACGAGGGAATTTGGACGAGCGGCGGCGGAATATACATCAGCATGGAGGTGAAGCCCATGCTGTCTGCTGCGGTATGGCTGATGCTGAGCAGTATGCTCTGTTCACTGCGCGTCGCCGGGGGCGGGAATTCGTTTCCGAAGCCGCTGAGCGCCGAGGAGGAGCGGCACTATCTGGAACTGAGCGCACAGGGCGATCTTGCGGCGCGGAACGTGCTTGTCGAGCGGAATCTGCGCCTTGTGGCGCACATTATGAAAAAATACTATTCACAGTCGGCAGATCAGGAGGATCTGCTGTCGATCGGGACGATCGGCCTCATCAAGGGCATTTCGACGTTCGATCCGTCGAAGGGTGCGCGGCTCGCAACCTATGCAGCCCGGTGTGTAGAGAATGCTATACTATCACAACAGAACAAACGGCGGTTGAGGTGGAAAACCATGAACCTTTTGGGGCAAAATGGTCTA
>CAJMLC010000039.1 GCA_905214155.1 uncultured bacterium
TATCTTACCGCCCTGTGTCTTTTCTATGAACGCCGCACTTTTTCGCTGCCTCGCTTGCCGCACTGCGGCAGACCGATGACGATGAATCTGCGGTGTGACGAGAAATTCGTCGAGGACGAGGGATGGCACCGGGCCGCGGAGCGGTATGAGAATTTTCTCCGCACGCGGGAGGGACGGAAGATCCTGTTTCTGGAGCTCGGCGTCGGATACAACACGCCGGCCATCATCAAATATCCGTTCTGGCGGATGACTGCGAGCAACCCGCGTGCGACCCATGCCTGTGTCAACCTTGAACAGGCAGGCGCGCCGGCGGAGCTGGAGTACCGCGCAATCTGCATCCGCGGCGACATCGGCGACGTTCTGCGGCAATTATAAGGAGAAAACGCCACGGCATACCTCAAGCAGAGGATGCCGCGGCGTTTGATATATCCGCGTATGGTCAGGCATTCTCACTGACCGGGAAGATGCTGTCCAGCAGGCGAAGTCCGGCCTGGGTGCGGAACACGCGCTGCCGGAAATTTTGAATCATCTGCTGCGAGCAGTGACTTTCGCCTGCGTTGACGAGAAAATCCGTCTCCAGCAGGATCTGATGGTCGGGTCCGTCAACGTTTGTGTAGGTGTGGTGATGGGCGACCAGCCACGAGATGCGCTCCACATCGCTGCGCGCGACGGGCAGGTCCGCAAAGAAGGCCTCCACCAGCGGCGGGCTCTCCAGTTCCTGATGCTTGCCGTTCGTGTCGCCGTATTTTTCCCGGCAGAGCGGGCAGGCGATGTCGTGGACGAGCGCGGCCAGCTCCAGCACGGTCTGGGTATGACGATCCAGCCCTTCCAGCTCGCCGATCGTTCTGGCCAGCGACCAAACCTTGAGGAAGTGGTCGATGTCGTGGAGCGCGCCGCCGGAGCACGCGATCATCTTCTGTGCTGCGGATGCAATGAGCATATCAGGTCCCTCCATCAGAGCGCCGTTCCGGTTTTCGGGACGAAGAAGCGGGTCGTGTCCACACCCTCCAGCGCAAGCAGCTGTACCTTTCGCGCAAGGCCGCCGCCGTAGCCGGTGAGGCTGCCGTTCGTGCCGACTACGCGGTGGCACGGGATCATCAGCGAGATCGGGTTGTGGCCGACCGCGCCGCCGACGGCCTGCGCGGACATCCGTGCCAGACCCTGCTGTCTGGCGGCCTCGGCGGCGATCTCGCCGTAGGTCATGGTCTGGCCGTATGGGATGGACAGCATGATGTCGCAGATCTGCTTCCGGAACGGTGTGGAGCCATAGCGCAGCGGCGGCAGAAAGTCTGGCGCGTGCCCGGAAAAGTAGATGTCCAGCCAGCGCGCGGCATCTGCCAAGAGCGGGTGTGCGGCCGCTTCTGTTTCCCGCGGCAGGATGCTGCCGAAATGCTTCTGCCCGTTGAACCACAGGCCGATGACCGCCTCGCCGTCGCAGGCGAGCGTGATGGGGCCGAGCGGGGAGCAGTATTCGAAGGTGTAGACCATGGCAGTGTGCTCCTTTGGGTGAGAAGTGTACCCGATGCGTTCAATCTGTGATCGATCTTACATAATTGACGAGTGCGGAAAAGTCTACCTTGGTATCATGGCTCCAAGAGATCCGGATGGCTTCATTGATGCGGGCCTCGTCCAGCCCCATGGCCGTCAAAACATAGCTTGGCGCATGACTGCCGGAGTTGCAGGCAGAGCCGTTGGAGAAAGCGTAGTCGTCTTTGACGGCGAGAAAGATGCCTTCTGCATCGACACCATGGAAGCTGATGTTGACGGTGGTCGGAAGGCAGTATTCCGGATCGCCGTTCAGGGAATATTGCAGACCGGAGATCGCTTTGAAAAAATCTTCTTTGATCGCGCGGCAGCGGGTCAGATGCTCCGCAGATTCCTGGTCGCAGAGCTTTGCGGCGAGCGCAAAGCCGGAGACCAGCGCAACGGGCGTTGTGCCCGGACGGTAGCCGCGTTCCTGCTGCCCGCCGTAGAGAAGCGGCTGGATCGGAGGACGGCGATAGCCGTGGCCGCGGCGAAGAACGAGAGCGCCGATCCCTTGGGGGCCGCCAAGTTTGTGGGCCGTGAAGCTCAGCATGTCGTATGGGAGGTTTCGCAGGATGGAGTTCAGCTTACCAAAGCTCTGTGTGGCGTCAATGTGGAAATAGGTTCCAGTCCCGGCAAGCGCGGCCCCGACTGTTTCGACCGGTTGGATGATGCCGGTCTCGCTGTTGACGTGCATCATGGAGACCAGCAGTGTTTTGTCGGTCACAAGGTCGAGGATCTGCTGTGCGTTCACACGGCCAGAGGCGTCCGGAGAGACAAAGTCGACGGTGCAGCCCTTTTTTTGCAGATGCTTCATGCTCTCGAGGACGGATTTATGCTCGATCGAGGTGGTGATAAAATGATTGCGGCCGCCCTCAAGCGCATAGTCGAGCAGGCCAAGAATGGCCATGTTATTGCTCTCAGTGGAGCCGCTGGTAAAGAAAACGTCGGTGCTGTCGAGCCCGAGGATCCCTGCGATCGTTTTCCGGGCGTCAGAGACGATCGTTTTTGCGTCTGTGCCGAAAATATGGGTCCGGCTGTCGGCGTTTCCATAATGCTGCTGGTAGACGTCGACCATCTGCGCAAGGACACGCGGATCAATGGGAGCAGAGGCATTATAGTCAAGATATACGGGCATCAGGTATCCTCCTTCGGCAGCGCAGACTGGAGCAGATCCGAACGATTCTTTATGACATCGCGGACGCTGTAATGGTTGATGCCCCGGTTGAGATGCAGCCGGAAGTATTTCGCAAGCGTTTTTTCGTCATCTCCGAGTCCATCGTTGATACAGCGCTGGCGGATGACCGCTTCATAGATCTCGGCGTATTCCCCGGCAAAGGTCGACCAGTCCATCTCGACGTTGCTGTCAGACTGGGGATCGACCCCTCCAGGGACAGACGGCTCGGCCAGGGACCAGCAGAGTGCCCAGCGGCAGATCACGTTCCAGTTCTGGATCCCGGTTTTGGCCTTGATCCGGATGAGCCGCTCTTTCTCAGGCTGGGATAATTTGAAGTGTTTTACGATCATCTGTTTAGGCCTCCCCGAAGTAACCGTGGACGATGGAGGTGCACTGTGCATCTTCGTGGTAGAGCAGTGTATAAGTGTCGAGCACATGGGGCTGGACCAGATCGAGATAGCGGCCGGTGATCTCCTCATCCGTAGAGAGTACCACGACCTGGGAGCTCGCCGCAGGCAGATATTTGGTCACAAAGTTGACACGATGGGAAGAGTCTAGACGGGCCATGGGCGTGTCAATGACAACAGGTGCTTTATATCCGGAGGTCAAGGCCAGCGCCCAGACGATCGCAACAGCGAACATCTGCTGCTCGCCGGCGGAGAGCTGGCTCTTCAGGAGCTCTGTGCCGTCCGGATCCAGGATGGTGACGTCGAGCGTTTCCGGATCGATTAGGATCTTACGCACAAGAGAGTCTTTCTCAACCAGCTCCCGGAAGCAGAGGGTTGCAGTCTCGGACAGTCTGGACACTTTTTTGCGCTGCAGCTGAACCTTGAATTTTGACAGGACGTCGATCGACATTGCGGCGTATTTTATGATGCGCGCGTTGTCGTCATTGGCGTTTTCCTGCTCAGCAATGGTTTTGATCAGGCGTCTTCGTTTGGTATCGAGGGTGCTGCGCTGATGTGTCAGCGCCTTGATGGCGTCGAGCTGTTGATGATACTTTACATCGGCCTGTGCCTTTTCAGACTCTGTGGACTTCCAGGCCTCAAACAGCTGTATGGCCAGCGTTTTGTCATCCGCAGCGCCAAGATGGGCATCAAGACTCATAAGCTCGTTTTCCTGTGCGTTTACATGACTGAGCAGTGCGTCGATGCGGGCAGCGAGCGACTGAAATACCGTGGAGATGATGCGTTCATACAGCATCATGCTCGTCGCGGACATGGCCTGTCCGCGGACTTGCGAAGGATCGTCTGACAGGTATCTGGAGATGGCCTCATCGACGATGTCCTGCACGATCCCAAGCGCGTGCTCATCTAAGCCGCTGTTGACAAAGCGATCCATGAGCTGCTGCAGGAGACCGGAGATGATCTCAGTGGAATACCGGCTCGCCTCAGTTTTTTGCAGCGCGACCTCGTGGTCATAGGACTGCACGACAAGATCTCTGCACATAAAAAGCGGCGTGGATGCATCGATCAGGACCTGCAGGATCTCTTCCTGAATTTTCTCTACATTGTCTGAGATCTTCTTCATTTCCTGCTTGATCGCGTCGCGGTTACGGCTCAGGTCGCCGCCGGAGGACCAAAATTCAGCCTCCTTGGCTTCGAGTGCGGCCGTGATCGCCTCGCACTGCTTTTCCAATTTGTGTGCGCAGCGGGTCGCATCTTCCAGCTCTTTGTCGAGCGTCTCGATCTGCACATCGACCGCTTGGTATTCGATGTACGCTTCGCTCTTTTCGAAGGCGGCCAACGCAGTCTGCTTCCGACGGATGACTTCATCGGTATGCTCGATGGCCTTTTCAATCACGGATACACCGATCGCAGACCGGATGGAGCTTTTGATCTGATCGAAGGAGGTATCGTCTGCCAGCTGCGTGATCTTCTCGTTGTTGAAGAAAAAGAAACGGGCGATGCCGAAGGGGAGGATCTCCTCGATATAATAGTTCCAGTTTTCACCGAGATATTTGTCGGCGACACCGTCTTTCTCGACAAGAAGGTGCTGATCCACTTTCGCACCCTTTGCAGACCAAGCGCGCTTGACGCGCAGCATGGTCCCATCGTCGAGGCACAGAGAGACCGCAACGAAGGTCTCTTCGCCCGCTGTGTGCTTGTTGATATGGTCCAGCAGCAGCTTTTCGTAGGAGCGTGCCTTTTCCTGAATGTATTTTGAAGCTTGTTTGCCGTACAGTGCGATCAGGATCGCGTCATGCAACGTGGTTTTGCCTCGGCCATTCAGACCGCCGACGAGTGTGATATTGCGCGCACCGCACCGGTCGGCCAGACACATTTCATGCGTGCCTTTGTAGATACCGAAATTTTGAAGTTCTATTTTGGTAAAATACACAGTCCACGTACCTCATTCTATGAAATCGTCAGACTCCGGCTTTTCCGCTCTGCGGGTCTGGAGCTCCGCGACCTGTTCCGCATCAGACTCGTCACGATAAAATGCCTTTTTGATCTCATTTTCAAAATTCAGGATCACATTTCGCTTATTGGAGATCGCGGCGGCCTTGGCCTCTGTGTCCAGCAGGGCCTGCTGCATCTCCGCAAGGAGCGTTTCACCGGGGTAGGTCTCCGCGCAGATGGTACGCAGAAGCTCGGCCTCAGCCGCGCCAAAATACTTGTTTTTGCTGATCATGCCATCTTGATAGGGCCGTCCGGTGACCTCTTCGTAGATGCGCGGCAGCGAGTCTTCGAATTCGTGCTTTTCGTCCAGCCAGATCTGCCGGATGAAGCGGAGCTCGTCCATGGAGATCAGAGGGACATTCTGTATTTCTGCGGGGCCGATCTCGTGTACCAGCTTTTCTACCCGAAGCAGCTCGCGAAGAAATTCTTCCCGGGTCTCTTTGGTATAGGGACCGTGCACCAGACGGCCGTTGTGCCAGGTCAATCTGCCGTCTTTCCGGCGGAAGTCACGGCGCTCCCGGTCCTTGGCGAGGCCTGCAGCGATCTTGTTCCGGAATTCGAGCATCGGAAGCATCCACGATTTTTCCTCATCGTTCTGGATCATGGCGGCCATAGACTTGTCTTCGGAGACCATAGTGCAGACCCAGCAGCCGAAGCGGCTATTGCCGCAGCTGGGTGTGGTCTTATCGATGACCAAAGGACATTCGCCATCCGCGGACGCGCCGCTGTACATGGCCAGAAGGTCTTTGTTCGAATGGCCCCAGGGATTCGGAACCTGAACAAGGTATTGCCAGACATTATCGTTCGACCAGTTTTCGATCGGCGTGAAGACGTAAGAATTGGGGAAGGAGCCGTTGGGACTCAAATGCGCGCGGTAACGTTTCTTTTCGTAGCTTTCAAGCGAAGCCTTGCGCGTGCTGCTCTCGGCCTTGCGTGAGCCAAGCACCATGATCGCTTCGCTTTCTGCGTCCAGAACACTTTTGATGAAGCGGTTGGAGGTATCGATCTTCAGACGGTCGGTGCACCAGCGAAAATCACGCCGCGGATATGGATAGCCCCGGCCGATCAGATTGACCCAGAAGGTATTCGTCGTGGTCGGGGTCAGACGATGGGGAGTGATCGGAAGGCCGTCATCATCCGCTTGACGTTTCATCTTTTCCAAAGACTTCGTGGCCCAGATCGCAACGACTGGGGATTCCACAAGCGTATCTGTACTTATGACATGTACGACTTTTTTGCGTTTCTCGGGCGGCAGCTCCCGAAGCGCGTACCAGACAAGCTGAACGACGGCAGTGGAGTCCTTGCCGCCGCTGTATCCGCAGATCCAGGGGATCATGTCTTCAAGATAGAGCTCTTTGATGGTCTCTACGACGGAACGAATATCCTCTTTTGTAAGATTTGCCATCATGGACCCCCACCGTTTTGAATAGTCTGTCGTTTATCATCAGATATTGCAGATAGTTGACGACTTGAGTATTATACCCGAAGTTGGAAGGGTTGTAAAGTGCCATTGCGGCACAGCGCGCGAGCCCGGTCTGCCGCATGGGCAAACCGGGCTCGATTTTACATCACTGTGCCGAACACGATGTACAGTGCGGCGGCGCAGGCCGCGGTGACCAGTGCGTAGGGCAGCTGGGTCTTCACGTGCGAGAACAGGTCCGTGCCGACCGACATCGACGAGAGGATCGTCGTGTCCGAGAGCGGCGAGCAGTGGTCGCCGAAGATGCCGCCGGACACCACCGCGCCGATCGTCAGCAGGATATTGCCGTTCATGGCCACGGCCATCGGGATCGCGATCGGCATCATGATCGAGAACGTGCCCCAGCTCGTGCCGGTGCAGAACGACATCAGCGCGCCCATCAGGAAGACGATCGCCGGGCAGAACGCGCCGCTCACGCTGTCGCCCATCAGGCTGGCGAGGAACTGGCCGGTGCCCATGCCCTTGATGACGCGGCCGATCGCAAACGACAGCACCAGAAGAATCACAAGGCCCAGCATGCTGCTGACGCCCTTCATCACATACGCGCCAAACTCCTTGGCCGTCATGAGCTTCTGCTTCGTATACATCACGCACATGATCAGAAGCGTCACAGTCACGGAGTACAGGATCGACGTCGTGCCGTCGCCCGCGGCCAGATTGCCGCCGCCGGTGACCAGCAGGCCGATAAACGTGCCGCCGATCAGCGTGATCAGGGGCAGCATCATGTTCCACTTGTTTTCCTTGCCGTCGGCCACAAGCTCGTCAAAGCCGTCGGTGTCGTTGAGCAGCGGCGTCACACCGTCGTCATAGAGCTTACCGGTGGTCTGCACGCGCTGCTCCGCCTTCTTCATCGGGCCCCAGTCCTTGCCGGTCAGGATGTAGAAAAGCACAAACAGCAGCGACAGGATGCTGTAAAACTGGAACGGCAGGCTCTGCACCAGGAGGTTCATCGGCTCGCCCTGGATGTAGCCGGAGGCGATCTCTGCCGCGATCAGGCTCATCAGCATGGCGCCCCAGGAGTTCAGCGGAATGATCGCGTTGACCGGGGCGGATGTCGCGTCGCAGATATAGGCCAGTTTCTCGCGCGAGACCTTGAACTTGTCGATCAGGGGCCGCGTCACCACGCCGGTGAACATGATGCTGAGCAGACCGTCAATGAAGATGATGATGCCGATCACATAGGCGATGAGCATCGCCATGCGCTTGCTTTTCACGCGCTGGCTCTGCTCCGTCAGGTAGTTGACGAAGCCCTTCACACCGCCCGACACCCGAACAAGGATGACGAACGCGCCCATCAGCGCCGTGAACAAAAACGTTTTCAGATTTCCGGTGTCTGCACAGACGTCCAGAATGCCGTTGACGCCCGCGTTGATCGCCGTGAACGGGTTCCAGCCGCTCACGATCAGCTGTCCCACAAAGATCCCGAGCAGCATCGCAAGCGGTACCTTCCGCGTCGCGATCGCGACGGCCAGCGTCAGGATCGGAACCAGTAATGTCAAAAATCCGTAATCCATATTGATCTCTCTTTCTGTTTCTGAAATGCAGTTAATATTGTGCAAATAACGATCCGAAGCCGCCTGTATGCAGATAGCAGGCCGGGCCCGTGATCTTTCCGGTCTCAGACCAGTCCATCATCCCTACGAAGACCTTGCTGTTGTAGACGTTTTCGAGGAAGATCCCTTCGCTGCGCGCGAAGGAGAGGACGGCCTGTTCGCTCTCTTTGGTGTTTTCACCCCAGCCGGCGCCGCGGTAGGCGTCTGTGAGCTGCGCCGCATCGTCCAGGGGCAGCGGCATCGGCAGACCAGTGATGGCCTCGGCCTCCTGAATGACGGTCTGAATGTGCGCGCGCAGCGTCTGTCGATTATCTTCGACACTGACGATCACGAGGTCGAACGGCTGGCCAAGCAGTGCGTTCCCGTAGATGAGGCCCGCGGCGACGCCGCCATTGCCGCCCGGCGCGAAGATGGTCATCCGGCCGAGGCCCAGTTCGCGGCACTGCGCGTGCAGCTCTGCAGCGGCGGCTGCATAGCCCAGCGCGCCGCGGCCGCTCGTCGCGCCGTTGCGCACCACATAGACGTTCTCGCCCGCGCTGCGATATTCCGCCGCAAGCGCCTCCATCTTCCGGTTCCGCGTCTCGCCGTCGCAGGGGCCGAGAAAATGCGTTTTCACGCCGAGCAGCTGCTCCAGCAGCAGATTGCCTTCTTTTCGCTCCGGCTCCGCGCCGTTGATCAGCAGCTCGCAGTCCAGCCCGGCCCTTGCACAGGCCGCGGCAGTCAGTACGCAGAGGTTCGACTGCGGCGGGCCCGCCGCCAAGATCTTCGACGCGCCCTGCGCCCGGGCCTCGCCCAGCAAAAATTCCAAGCTGCGGAGCTTGTTCCCGCCGGGGCCGATGCCGGTCATGTCATCCCGTTTGATCCATAGTTCCACCCCGGAGGGGTGTCGCCGCAGTCGGTGGAGCGGCGTTGGCGCGGGCAGCAGCGGCACGCGCGGCGTATTCTGTAAGAATGCTTCAATGGGTTTCATAGCTGAGCCCTCTTGCTTACTAATTCGGTAGCGAACTGATTGATTAAAGTATACAACGTTTTTCAAAATTGTCAAGTCCTTTTTTCTGTAGTTCTGCCGGCAGACAAATGCGAGGCGCCGCTTGCTATGATGTTTGAGAGGCATGTGAAAACAAAGCTCCCCGTTTTTCAAGACCGTGGCTCGAAAAACGGGGAAGAAATGGCTTTTGAAATTTTCAATTAGAACTTGTGGGTTTCATGGTTTTGATGGGGGGAGCCAATGGGGGAGGGCCCAGTGGGAGAAGTCCCATTGCTGCATATAGGGATTACATTCATAGTCGATATAATAAAGGGTGCCGCGGTGGGGGACGAAGTTGGTGGGATAGTAGTCGATGTTCAGGCCGGCGGGATAGAGCAGGCGGCACATCGCCTGCACCTGCGCAAGCCAATCGGGGTCTATCTGTCCCGCGTTGAGCAGCTCCGCCACGGTCGGCCCGGCGATGTATTCCTTCAGGATGCGCTCCTGCGGAAGATCGGCCGCCAGCAGCCGGGGCATGGGGATGCCAAGCTGCCGCAGCGTTTCATAGTCGTGCAGCTCAGAGGCCAGCTTGTCGCCGAAGGTATAATAGGCACAGGGTTCGTGGTGGATCTGTTTCAGGACGTACTGCGCCGCGCCGTCCGTCACGAGGTAGGAATAGCCGCCTTTTCCTTTCCCAAGGAGCTTGATCACGGTGTATTCGGCGCCGTTTACCGTCATTGTGTCAGGCATTGTTCTGGTTCAAACGCTTCAGATTTTCCGGCACGAACGGGCTGTTTGCGGCGATGCGGGCGTCGCAGGTTTTGCAGTCCAGCCCGCAGCAGCCGATCAGTTGGTTTGCGTTTTTCATAGCCATCTCCATGAACTGAAATTTACAATGCCAATTCCATAACATGATACTCTTTTTCCGAAATCATATAAAATCCATTCTTTTTCCAAAAAGAATTGCTTTGCGGATTTCCTTTATCTACCCCAATTCGGACTTTCTGATAGCCTAATTGTCCTAAATAGTTACAAACATCTCCGATTATATTGGAGCCGACGCCTTTGCTCTGATCATGTATATTTGTCATAAACAGTCCAATGAAGGCAATTTCGTCTGCTGGATAACCTAAAATCAAATCCATATTTGCAACCAGCGAATCGCCCTCAAAAAAACCAATGTAATATTTATCATCGGAACGCTTGTTGGGAGGTAATGCGCTCATATCCTCTACAATACTCTCCTTTGTAACAAATGGCGGATGGTATTGATAGAAAATTTCATTTTTGCAGCTCATATCATAAATCGTATCTACATCATGGATGCCTAATGTACGCACCTTGTATTTTTTCGATAATAAGCGAATGTCCATACCGATCTCCTTGATAAATTCCGATTGATCTATTTCAAATCATAGTTCCTTTGTGTAATAATGCCGTTTGCCGGTAACAGTTCATGGATCTCCTGGACATCGCGCGCGGCCCCGTCCTCTGTGATTCGAAAGTTCATTTGTTGATCCACCTGCCTTACAATGCCTGCATGGCCGCCGGAAGCGTTTTGACAGAGCAGCCCTTGCTTTCATAATAGGCGAGCAGCTCCGGCAGCTTCTTTTTGTCGTAGCTCGTGATGCAGTCCGACAGCACATGCACGGAATATCCGCGTTTTGCCAGATTGAAGCAGGTGGATTTGATGCAGGCCGCGGCGTCGGCTCCGGCGAGATAAAACTCCGTGATGCCGTTTTCCTGGATGAAAGCCGTAAAGGCCTCACTGGTCAGGGCGCTGCTCTTTGATTTTGTAAAGATATGGTCGGACACGACGTCCAGCTCCGGCACCAGCTCCGCGCCGCGGGTGCCGGGCTTGAAGGTCCGCGTTCCTGCGGACAGGTTGTTGTGCTGGATGTAGATGATCCACAGCTCCGTTTGGACGGCCCAGCCGATCGCCGCGTTGACGTTTTCGATGATCTCTCGGTAGTGTTTTGTGATGTCATTCTGAAGGTCGATCACGACCAGTGCGCAGTTTTTCATTCCGTGTGTTCTCCTTGTCCGGTTGACATAACGATGCGCGGTATGCGCCGCACTTCGCGCGTATTTGCGGGAGCTGATGCCCGCATCGTCCCACGCGCGGAAGATCCGGGGAAGGGCTTCGGCCGGCGCGGATCAGAGCTGATACGCATACCATTCTGCAGCGGTCTGCTCGAAGCCGAGCGCGCGGCCGCGCGCGGCCTCGTCAAAGATGCAGAGGTTGCTGATCCGAAAGCGGTTGTTCCAACTTTCTATGGAGCCTTCCGCAAAGCCGAGCAGCCGCTCCTGCTCGAACGCGCCGAACGCGACCGGCGCTTCAAACGGCGTATATGCGATCCGAAAGCCGCTCTCCGCAGCGGTGATCTCATAATAGCCGTTTGTCTGATAGCGGGCGGTGAAGCGCTTGCCCGCGTAGGTCTTTGGGTCTAATCGGCGGATCTCCATGCTCCACGCCTCCTTCCTGCCAGCGGAGCAGGGCATGGTGCAAACCGGCCCTGGCCTGCACGGCGTCCGGACGTCTGACAGTCCGATTTCTTCGGTTTCTGCGTTTGAAACGGATCACGCGGGGATCGCTGCACGGATATAAATGTTGGCCGGGAGCAGCGCCCCTGTGTTCCATAGGGCTTCAAACGCTTCTGTTGTCAGTACGCGGTTGTATCGCGCATCCGATGCGTTGGCATTTTTCGCGAGGGAGTCCGCCAAATAAAGGTGCCGTTCGTCATAGCCGACGGCGACGGCATAGTGCGTATCGCCCGGGATGCGGATGAAAACGATGATCGGAGCTCCTTCGGCCAAGCGCTGCTTCAAGGCGTCAATGCTCCCACGGCAGGCTTTGGCCGGATACCCGTGCTGCGCCAGAACATCTGCGATGCTGTTTGCAGAGACGAAGCCAAGGGACCGTTTCAATTCTGGAAACAGCGATTCCCCGTCCGCATCTTCTCCGAAGCACCGCAGGAGATAGGCGGCAGCATAGGCCGCGCATTTCCCATCTCTCTGACAGTCGATGCGGGCTCCTGCACCGGTACAGAAGAATTCGGGCGGATAATCAAAGCAGTCAACTTTGTCCTTCGGCGGGCTTATGTACGCAAGAAAACTGATCGCCGCAGCGAGAAACAGGATGAGCACAGCAGCTGCGGCGGTCAGGCAGCGTTTTCGTATCTGCATGGTTTTTGTATCTGAGCCTCCCAGTGATTTCAATTTCAGGGTCCCGGCCAATTCAGAGCACCGTTGGTTCCTTGCCGATCAGCGCGCGAAAGGCCGCGTCGCGGTCAAAGGTGCCGGCGGCGAAGCCGGGGAGCTCCTTGATGGAGCGGAAAATGCTGATGCTGAAGCCGGTCAGGATCTGGCTGATCTCCGGGTCGGAGTACGGGCAGTCGTCGGTCACGATCAGCGTGGAGAGACTATGTGTCACGAACCACAAATCGCGGAAATAGAGGTCCGCTTCTTCCGCCGTGATGCGGTAGACGGACATGAGCGTCGGGCGGACCAGCGCCTGTAAATGCTGCATCGACCGCATGGCGCTGTATTCCTGCGCGCGCGACAGGAACAGGAGGCGGTAGAGCTCCGGTTCTTCCCGGGCGAAGCGGATGCACTGCGTCCCGACGCCGAGGAACGGAATGCGCTCCTTCAGGCCTGCGTCCACGTAGCGGTCGTACACGCCGACCGCGGCGGCATAGACCGCCTGCCGGACCTCGTCCATAGAGCCGAAGCCGGTGAAGATCGGCCGGGTGGAGGTGCCGAGTTCGTCCGCGATCGTCTTTGCGGTCAGCCCGTCGAGGCCCTTGGCCCGCACGACCCGCAGAGCCGCCTCCGCCATTTCTTCTTTTGTGAATTTGTTCTTCGGAGCCATGCAGGTATCCTTTCTGCTGAAAGTGCATTATATGATGTGCATCGGATGGTGTATATTGAGCATTATACAGATGCGCGGCAGATTTGTCAAGAGGCAAGGGCGGAATGATCCCAGATCCGGGCCCGGCCGGGGGAATGCTTCCTGTCGTGTGCCATAACTATATATAGTAGGATGGAAAATGGAATAAAAAGCGCCGGGGTGGAAGGTCCGCAGCGATGTGTTGAACGGAGATCATGGAGCAATGCCAAATGAAAAAACAAAATCGTAACCCAGCGTTAGCGGTTACGATTTTGAGAGGAGGAGCGACGAAACGGGTGAGAGATGGCTTTTTGATGCAAAGCATAAAAAAGTCGTCGCGGACTTATGCAGTCCGCGACGACGTGTGTTTTCGCTAGGGTTTATCTGGAAACTCACAATGTCACCG
>CAJMLC010000040.1 GCA_905214155.1 uncultured bacterium
CTGCAGGATCATCGCGGAGATCTCCTGCGGGGTGTACTTCTTGCCGTCGATGTCAACTTTATAATCGGTGCCCATGTGGCGCTTGATGGAAGAGATGGTGCGGTCACTGTTCGTGACGGCCTGGCGCTTTGCGACCTGACCGACCATACGCTCGCCGGTCTTCGAGAACGCGACGACGGACGGGGTGGTGCGGTTGCCTTCGGCATTGGCGATGACGACGGGCTCGCCGCCTTCCATAACTGCTACACAGCTGTTTGTTGTACCAAGGTCGATACCAATAATTTTACTCATGATCAATTCCTCCAATTTATATCAAGAAACAGTTTTTACAAATTTATCAAAACCCATTCCGGGTGGTTTACAAGTTCAGGCTTCATCGTACAATTCGGCAAGCAGATTCACCGAAAGATTTTGCGTCAAGGCAAGATTTGAAAAGTGCAGGAATACTTTGTGTATTTCAAACTTTTCAAACCGCAGGATTGGCGGAAAAGATTCGGTGAAGCGCGCCGACGCAATTGCGCGATGATGCCTCAGTTCGCAACTTTGACCATTGCGAAGCGGACGACCTTTTCGCCGATGCGGAAGCCCTTCTGGAAGACCTCCAGAATGACATTTTCGCCCGCGCTTTCATCTTCCGCGTGCATCACGGCGTTGTGCAGCGTGGGGTCGAATGCCTCGCCGGCTTCACCGAACGCCGTCACGCCGAGCTTTTCGAAGATGCCGGTGAGCTGCGTCATCGTCATCTCCACGCCCTTTTTGAACGCCTCATCGGCGGTCTGCTGGGCGAGGGCCCGTTCCAGATTGTCGTAGACCGGCAGGAATTTTTCTACCGTTTCGGCCTTGATCTCGGTGTAGAGATTGTCCTTTTCCTTCTGGCTGCGCTTGCGGAAGTTGTCATATTCCGCGGCCAGCCGCAGATAATTGTCATGCTCCTTGGCCAGATCGGCCTTCGCCTGATCGAGCTCCGAGGACTTCGCCGCTTCTGCGGGCGCTTCGGGCTGCTGGGCAGCAGCCTCTTCGGCCTGCGGCGCATCAATGGTCTGGTCGACCGGCTGCTGCGCTTCGGCCTGTTCTACATTCTTTTCTTCGTCTGCCATATCTTATCCCTCCGGGGTGTTGTTCTTTTTGGGGTCTTCGAGCGCGGGCGTCTGGCTCTTCTGAAACATTCTGCCCAAATTCTCGGCAAAATAGCTCAGCCGCGCCGTGATCTGCGCGTAATCCATTCTCGTGGGGCCAAGCACACCGATCATGCCCTGCATCCCGTCGCCGATGTCGAACTTCGTCATCACGACGCTGGTGTCCTTCAGTTCTTTGGCGACGTTTTCCGGCCCGACGAGGATCTGCGTCCGTGCCCCGGACGAGAGCGTCGCGGGAAGATTGGAGATCACGTCCTCATCGAGATTTGTCAGAACGGCCTGTGCCTTTTCGATGTCGTGGTATTCCGGCTGCCCCAGCAGCTTGGCCTGTCCGGTCATGTAGACCTCTTCGACCGGCTTGCGCAGCAGCTCCGTCACAAAATCGACGATGACCGGCACAAGGCTCGCGGCTTCGCCCGCGCTGCGCGTCACTCTGGCGAGTACATCCGGCGTGATCGCGTCGGCCTCCAGATCGGTCAGCCCCGCGTTCAGCACGGCGGAGAGCAGCTTGAGGTCGGCCTCCGCCACATCCACCGGCAGCCGGATCAGCTTGTTCTTCACCGAATTGTCGCTCAGCATCACCACGAGGATGAAGCTGCCCGCCTCGGCGAGGATCAGGTCGAACCGCTTGACGGTCACGCTCGCCGGGCCTCTGGCCACGGCGTAGGCCGGGAGATTCGTCATCCGGGACACCATCTTGCCGACCTCGGTGATCATGTTGTCGAACTGCTGCATCTTGCCTTCCATGGCCTGATTGATCGAGCGTGTCTCGTCGACGGTCAAGCGGTAATCCTGCATCAGCTCATCCACATAAAACCGGTATCCCGCCGCGCTCGGTACGCGCCCGGCGGAGGTGTGCGGCTGCTCGAGCAGACCGAGGTTTGTCAGCTCGGCCATCTCGTTGCGGATGGTCGCGGAGGAGAAGTCCATGCCGGGCATCTGCGCGATGGTCTTCGAACCCACCGGCTCCGCGGTACGGATGTATTCATCCACGATCGCGCGCAGGATCTTTTTCTTCCGTTCCGTCAGTTCCATGTCCGCATCTCCTTCTCCTGGATTAGCACTCCTTATCTCTGAGTGCTAAACGCAGTTTATCACCACTTTCCGCCAATGTCAATAGGCCAGAATTGAAATATTTGTGAACACTCCGAAAATCGTCTGTGAACGCTGACGGAACATAAAAAAGGACTGCCCTTTCGGCAGCCCCGCATAAGAAACCAACGCCCACAGGCCGTGCCATTTCGCCCCTGGCTTCGCAGCTTTTCCTTGCGTTACACAAAGTAGCGCTGCGGAAAAACTGCTTGTCAGGAACGAAAAATCATCTGTCTGCGGCGCTGCGCGAAAAAGCCCGCCGGAAACTTCCGACGGGCTTTTTTCATTGTTTTCTTATGCGATCCTGCCTTTCGGCAGCCTTTTTGCAAGAAGCTGGGGGATCAATAAGCCTCGTTGATCCACTCGATGCCGTCGATACGGAGCGTGAAGTACGGAGCGGACTGGAAGTAGGATTCATGGAACGCGCCGTCGAACACAGCCTCTTCGCTGTCGGCCACGAAGTCGCCGTCGGTGTCGACTGCGAACGCATGATCGACCGTCTGGCCGTCGACCGTGAACGTGGAGGTGTCGAAGACCTGGATGGTGCCGTTCTTGATGCCTTCTTCGACCTCGGCCAGCTTTTCAGCAGTGCCGGGGGCCGCGATGGCCTCGTTCAGCGGAGTCATGACAACTTCGTTGTCCGACATGCCCTTGCACCAGTCCTGCTCGAGCTCGGTGCCGTTGACCACGCACTCGATGGCATGGACAAAGTAGTTCGTCCAGTCGATGCGGGTGCCGATGATGGAGGCCTCGGGCGCGATGGTGGTCATGTCGTTGTTATAGCCGGTGTGGTACACGCCGCCAGCCTGAGCAGCGGTTGCCGGGGTGGTGTTATCGGAGTGCTGGGAGATGACGATGCAGCCGAGGTCGATCAGAGCCTTGGCGGCGTCCGCTTCCGCGGTGGCGTCAGACCAGGAGCCGACGAACTGGACCTTCATGGTCGCGCTCGGGCAGACGCTGCGCGCGCCCAGATAGTAAGCGGTAAAGCCGGAGACGACCTCCGCGAAGGAGTACGCGCCGACGTAGCCGATGACAGCCTGATCCTCGGTGATCTCGCCGTCGTCGATGAGCTGCTGCATCTTCAGGCCCGCGGCAACGCCCGCGACATAGCGGCCTTCATAGATGTTGGCGAATGCGTTGTGCGTGTTGGCCAGGTCGTCATAGAGGCCGCCCTGGTTGGTCATGCCGACGAACTGCACGTCCGGATACTCGGCCGCAACGGTCAGCATCGCGGGCTCATGGCCGTAAGAGTTATTGAAGATGATCTCGCAGCCATCCTCGACCAGCTCTTCGTTGGCCACGGCCACGGGGTCGCCCTCGATGAGGTTCCACTTGATGACCCATTCGACATTGATGCCTTCGGCCTTCAGCTTCTCGTCGGCAGCTTCTTTGCCGCGCATGAAGTTGTAGGTGTAGCCCTGGTCGTTCTCATCGCCGATGAGGACGAGGCCGACCTTGATGGACTTGCCTTCTTCGGCAGTGTCGGCGGGTGCTTCGGTATCGCCGGTGGTGTCGGTGGTTTCCGTCGTGTCAGCGGGGGCGGTGGTGTCGTCCTTGGCGGTGTCGTCCGTGGTCTTGGACGAGCAGGCCACCAGCGCGAATACCATCACGAGCGCCAGGAGCAAAGCGATGATCTTTTTCATTCTTTTGGTTCCTCCTAAAAATTTTTCAGGCAGCTGCGCGCTGCCCGCACGGACACCTCCGGCTTTCGCCATCGTCAAATCCGTGCCTCTATTTTACAGTACTTTTTTCTAAAAATCAATGTGTTTTCTCGGAATATTTCAAGCATTTTTCAACAAAAGGTCCAAACGAAGCTAAAAAATTTTTAGTATTTTTCACAGTTTGGTAATCTTCACTGAAAACGCCCGGTCAGAATTCGTATACTATGACGAGGAACTCACCCGCGCCAACCGGCCCGAAATATGGTATGATAAACAAAAAGGCGGTGCTCCGCGCCGCCGTTATCGTGCAAAGGAGCAAGGTTTATCTTGAAAGATTTTGTATTGAAGGGCAGTCTGTGCTTCAGCGCCGACGCAAACACGATGCAGACCATGGACGACGGCTTCCTCGTCTGCGAGGGCGGCCGCATCGCGGGCGTATGCTCCGCGCTTCCGGCGCAGTATGCCGCGCTGCCGCTGCTGGACTATACCGGCAAGCTCATCCTCCCCGGCATGACCGATCTGCATGTCCACGCGCCGCAGTTCGCCTTCCGCGGCCTCGGCATGGACCTCGAGCTGCTTGAGTGGCTCAATACCTATACCTTCCCAGAGGAGGCCAAATATGCCGACCTCGACTATGCCGACCGCGCATATTCCAGCTTTGTGGAGCATCTGCGCCGCAGCACCACGACGCGCGCGGCCATCTTCGCCACGATCCACCCGCCCGCCACGCGCCTGCTGATGGAAAAGCTGGAATCCTCCGGCCTCGTCACCTACGTCGGCAAGGTCAACATGAACCGCAACTGTCCGCCCTATCTGCGCGAGCTGTCGACAAACCACTCGCTCCGCGACACCGAGCGCTGGATTCAGGAGACGAAGGACGCGTTCCAGCGGACGAAGCCGATCCTCACGCCGCGCTTCATCCCCTCCTGCACAGACGATCTGATGTTCGGCCTTGCGCGCCTGCGCGAAAAATACGACCTGCCGGTGCAGAGCCACCTGTCCGAAAATTACAGCGAGATCGACTGGATCCGCGAGCTCTGCCCCAAGAGCAAATTCTACGGCGACGCCTATGACCAGTTCGGCCTCTTCGGCGGCGGCTATCCCTGCATCATGGCGCACTGCGTCCACTCGTCCGAGGCCGAGGAGGAGCGGATGCTCCAAAACGGCGTCTTCGTGGCGCACGCACCGGAATCAAACATGAACCTCTCCTCCGGCGTCGCGCCCATCAGCCGGTATCTGAAGCACGGGCTGCACGTGGGTCTTGCCACAGATGTTGCCGGAGGCAGCCATGAAAACCTGCTCCGTGCCATGGCGCACGCCATTCAGGCCTCGAAGCTCCGCTGGCGGCTCTATGATCAGGACGTCGCGCCGCTGACGTTCGACCAGGCGTTTTACATCGCGACGATGGGCGGCGGCGAATTTTTCGGCAAGGTCGGCACGTTCGCCGCGGGCTATGAGCTGGACGCAGTCGTGCTCGACGATGCATCGCTCGACCATCCGCAGGAGCTTTCTGTGCGCGACCGCGTGGAGCGCGCGGCCTATCTGGCGGATGAGCGCAACGTGATGGCCAAATTTGTGGCAGGTACACAGATTTTCTAAGTTCCCGGCCCTCCAAATTCTGCGGGAATGTTCTTGTTTTTTTCCCGGTTCCTTATTATAATGATGGGTGCAAAAATATCCATTTCCGGAGGAACCCTGACCCATGAAAAAACTGAACACCCGCCAGATCGCGCTGAACGGCATTGTCGCCGGTCTCTACGCGGCCATCACCATCCTGACTGCCTCGTTCGCCTACGGAAATATTCAGTTCCGCATCTCCGAGGCGCTGATGATGCTGCTCCTGTTCGAGCCGCATCTGACCATCGGCCTGACCATCGGCTGCCTGATCGCGAATCTGTTTTCCACGGTCTCCGTGCTCGACATCGTCATCGGCACAGCCGCGACGCTGCTGGCCTGCCTGCTCACGACGCGAATCAAAAAGCCGTGGCTCGCGCCGCTGCCCACGATCCTGGTCAACGCCGTGATGGTCGGCGCGATGCTCTCGTGGCTCTATATGCCGTCCGAACAGTTTTGGTACGGCCTGCTCGTCTTCGGCGGCGAGGTCGGCGCGGGCGAAGCTGCCGTGCTCTATGTGCTCGGCATCCCGCTCTACTATGCCATGAAGAAAACGAATTTCCTCGAAAAACTGCTGCACCCGAAACATTGACTTTTGGAAAGGAAGCTGGATCCATGAAACTGCTGCTCAAGGGCGGAACGGTCGTCTCCGCCGCCGGTTCAAAGATCGCCGATCTGCTGATCGAGGACGAGAAGATCGTCCGCGTCGGCCAAAACCTCACAGACGCAGAGGCCAAGGTCGTCCCGATGGAGGGCAAGCTGCTCTTCCCCGGCTTTATCGACGCGCATACGCACTTCGACCTCGACGTCTGCAATACCACGACCGCCGACAACTTCGACACCGGCACGCGCAGCGCCCTGCGCGGCGGCACGACGATGGTCGTCGACTTTGCCTGCCCGAACAAGGGCGAGACGCTGCAATATGGTCTCGACCTCTGGCATAAAAAGGCCGACGGCCGCTCGAGCTGCGATTACAGCTTCCACATGACCATCGACGACTGGAACGAAACCATCAAATCTGAAATTCCGAAAATGTTTGAGCAGGGCGTCTCGTCGTTCAAGATGTACATGACCTATCCGGCCATGATGATCGGCGACAAGGATCTGTTCTACGCCCTCGAAGAGCTGAAAAAATACGGCGGCATCGCCGGCGTCCACTGCGAGAACGCGGGCGTGATCGACGCGCTCATCGAGCAGCACAAGGCCGCGGGCGACGTGGGGCCCTCCGCGCATCCGCGCTGCCGCCCGAATCCGCTCGAGGCCGAGGCCGTGGCGCATCTGCTGCGCATCGCCGAGGTCGCGGATGTGCCGGTCGTGATCGTCCACCTGAGCACGAAGGAATCGCTGGCTGAGGTCGCCGCCGCCCGGGCCCGCGGCCAGAAGGTCTACGTTGAGACGTGCCCGCACTATCTTCTGCTCGACGACAGCTGCTATGACCAGCCCGACTATTCCGCTGCTGCCCGCTTCGTCTGCGCGCCGCCGCTGCGCAAACAGGCCGATCAGGAGGCCCTTTGGGCCGCGCTGGCGGACGGCACGATCCAGACCGTCTCCACCGACCATTGCAGCTTCACTCTGACGCAGAAGGACGCCGGAAAGGGCGACTTCACGAAGATCCCCGGCGGCCTGCCCGGCGTGGAGCCGCGCGGCATCCTGCTCTACTCGGAGGGCGTGGCCAAGGGCCGCATCCCGGCGGAGAAGATGGCTGAGGTTCTGGCCGAAAACCCGGCGAAGCTCTACGGCGCGTTCCCGCGCAAGGGCATCCTCGCTGCGGGCAGCGACGCCGACATCGTCGTCATCGACCCGGCCAAAACCGGCCTCATCACCGCGTCCGACCAGATCGCGAACGTCGATTATACCCCGTTCGAGGGCTTCCGCACGCAGGGCGTCATCGAGCGGGTCTATCTGCGCGGCCAGCTCGCCGTCGATCACGGCGAGGTCCAGACCGGCAAGATCGGGCAATTTATCCCGCGCGGCGTGAATTCGCTGTAATTCAGAAAGAACATCAGACCCGCCGTCTGTTTTACAGACGGCGGGTCAGCGTGTCGAAAATATTTTTTCGCCCCGCTGACCGTCCAGTTTTCTGAACGTGAAACGTTCAGAAAACTGCTTGATTGAACGCGAAAGGGGCTTTTTGCCCCTTTCACTCTTTCCCCGCTGTTCTCTCGCGGCATTGCGTTTTATAGTTTTTTGACAGTCCCATTGAAAAAGAGAACAATATGAAGAAATTGAATGTGTTCCGCCTCGGGCTGCTGTTCGCCGGGTGCTTTCTCGGCGCGGGCTACGTCTCCGGGCAGGAGCTGCGGCAATATTTCGTGGTCTACGGCGCGAAGGGCTATCTGGGCCTGCTCGTGGCTGTCGCGATCTTATACATCTTCGGCGTGCTCTGCCTGCGCATGGCGCAGCGCACGGGCCCGTCCGTCTCCCGGATCTCGCCGCCCCAGTCGTCCATTGTGGACATCGCGATCTGCGAGATCGTCCCATCCTCCGGGAGGAGCGTCCGGCGCACGGCGATGGTTTCCGGCAGGTCGAGGTTGTACCAGTGGGAATAGCCGGTCATCCGGTCGCAGCGGGTGTCCAGCCCGCACGCGATGTTCACGACGATCGCGCCGGGATGCGCCGCGAGAAAGCGCCCGGTCAGCCGGTCGAGGACGATGGTGCGCGCGATGATGCCGCTGCGCATCGCGGTGTCCCGGTCGGCGTTGGAAAAGTCATAGTCGAGCTGGTCGACGAGCCGGACGGCGGCCTCGTCTCGGATCGCGCTGCGCGTCTTCGTCTCCTTCGCGCGGGCGTAGACGGTCTGCAGCATCGTCTCCGGCACGCCGGAGAGCGTGAGTTTTTCTGGCATGAAAAGATCTCCTTTCAGGGCCCGGCAGCGCATTGCGGTTCAGGTACTCGAACCGCTGCGGACAGGAAAACGATTCAACTGCTCTAACCATCGGGCCGTTTTCATCCAGACGACGCTGCCGCCGTCTGGATGCTCCTATTTTGTCAAATTATTCTCCGGTTTTCAAGTGGTCAGCGCATTTTTTTTCGCGCCTCAGCGCGCGGTCTCCTCTGAAACTTCCAGATTGGAGACGATGCGCCATCCGTCGTCGGTCTCCACAAGCGTCGCGGCGGTGGTCTGCAGGCTTCCTGTGCAGAGCAGTGTCACCGTGCCGTCCGCGCGGCGGACGCCGGAGAGCTCGCAGCGCGCGTCGAGCGCGTCGCTGTGCACCAGATAATAGGCGTCATAGTCCGCAAGATACAAGAATTGATCGAGGCCGCGCTGCGTGGTCTCCGCCAGCGTGCAGCCGACGAGCGCCTGAAGGGCCTCGTCCATCTGCGCCCGCGTGACCTTGATGATGTCCAGATGCTCCGCGGAGGCGTCCAGTTCGGCGAGCGCAGCGCGCTCTTCTTCCGTGACGGTGTTCCCAGCACCGGGGATACCGTTGTAAAAGAGCCGCGAGAGGTCGACGTCCCGCGCATCCGTGTAGGTGCTCGTGAGCATCATATCGCCCAGCGAGCGCTCGTTCAGGACTTTGTTCCGGAACCATTGCAGTTCTGCATCGGAGAGAGGCGCGTCCGGCACGGCCTCGGCTTCCGGTGCCGCTTCACGCTCAGGGTGTGATGCTTCGCTTTCGGTCGGCTCGGCAGGGGAGACGGCGGTCTGCCTACCCAGACGGAAGGTGCATCCAGCAGCGCTCCCAGCCAGGAGCAGCGCCAGCAGCAGCGCGATCAGACGGGCGGGGCGTCTGGCGGACAATGCGTTTGGAACAGTGTGCATGATCGTGACTCCTTTCAACACGGCAGATTTTTTGAATTCCGCTTTCTGTCATCATAGCATAGTTCGCGCTGTGCAGCAAGAAGGGCAAAGATTCAGAAATCTTAAAAAACTCCCGCCATGGATCCCATGGCGGGGAAATTTGATTCTTTATCCTGCTGCGGACTCGTGGACCGGCTCCTGCGTCTCCACGCGGCGGATCCGCGCGCCGAGGGCCGCGAACTTGCCGATGATGTCCTCATAGCCGCGCTCGATGTAGTGCGCGTCCTCGATCGTGGACGTGCCGTCGGCGGCCAGCGCCGCGATGACCATCGCCGCGCCCGCGCGCAGATCGCACGCGCGTACCTCACAGCCGTGCAGCTTGGCCACGCCGTCGATCACCGCCGTCTTGCTCTCGACCTGGATGGCCGCGCCCATGCGGTTGAGCTCGCCGGTGTAGCGGAAGCGGTTGTCGTAGATGCCCTCGGTGACGAGGCTCGTCCCCTCGGCCAGAGCCATGCACACCGCGATCTGCGGCTGCATATCGGTCGGGAAACCGGGATAGGGCAGCGTCTTGACGTTCGCCCGCCGGAGCCGCTTCGCGGCCTCCACGCGGATGGAATCATCATATTCCGTGACGCGCGCGCCCATTTCGCGCAGCTTCGCGGTAATACAATCCAGATGCTTGGGAATAATATTTTCGATGAGGACGTTGCCGCCCACGGCTGCGGTCGCGGCCATGTAGGTGCCGGCCTCGATCTGGTCGGGGATGATGGTATACGTGCCGCCGCCGAGACGCTTCACGCCGCGCACCTTGATGACGTCGGTGCCCGCGCCGGAGACCTTCGCGCCCATCGCGTTCAGGAAGTTCGCGAGATCGACGATGTGCGGCTCCTTCGCGCAGTTTTCGATGACGGTCATCCCGCCGCACAGCACCGCCGCGAGCAGAATGTTCATCGTCGCGCCGACGGAGACAATGTCGAGATAGACATGCCCGCCGCCGAGCCCTTCTGTGGGTGCGTCCGCGCAGACGTAGCCGCCCTCCTGCTCGACGCTCGCGCCCATTGCCTCAAAGCCCTTGATGTGCTGGTCGATCGGGCGGACGCCGAAGTTGCATCCGCCGGGCATCGCGACCCGCGCGTGGCCGAAGCGGCCAAGCTCCGCGCCAATCAGGTAATAGGACGCGCGGATGCGGCGCACGAGCTCGATCGGCGCCGTCGCGTTGCGGACGTGCGAGCAGTCGATCTCCAGCGTGTTGCGGCTCAGGCGGCGGATCTTCGCGCCCATGTTATTGAGAATTTCAAGGAGCAAGCGGACGTCGGAGATGTCCGGCACGTTCTCGATCCGGCACACGCCGTCCACCAGCAGCGTGGCCGGCAGAATGGCCACGGCGGCGTTCTTCGCGCCCGAGATCGAGACAGCGCCTTCCAGCCGCTGCCCGCCCTGTACGATGTATTTTACCAAATCAAAAGCCCTCTTCGATTTTATTGGAAGCACCGGTTCTGCCCCGGAACTTCCTTTAGAAAGAAAAAGCAGTCATTGCAGTCTCAGTATTTGCAGAAGCCCGGCGTTCACCCATGGCAATGCAAACCAACGCGGCCAATTCCGGCCGCCCAACTCATAGAATACCACACCGGCGTGTTAAAGTAAAGAAAAAATGACAAACCAGCAACAACTTCCTAAGAATCCTATTAAGATTTGACGATGTCGAACGCAAACGCGCCTCATTCGGCCTGACGGACCTCGCGCGTGATGCCGTTGACATAAAAGACTGCCGTGTCCGTCTCCACACGCCAGACCGGCGTGAAGCGGAGGGCCGACGTGGCCGTCTCGGAGTGCAGGTAGCCCTGCTGCATCCCGGTGATCTGGCTGCCGACCCAGCCGAGCGTGTCGCGGCTCGCCAAAATCTGCGTCAGCGCGTCGGCACAGGAGATGCACGCTTCCTCCGAGACGCGGGTGACGGACCCGGATTCGGGGTAGAAGACCCCGTCCGCGGCGCACAGCATCCCGTTCTGATACGAAAATGTCAGCGTCCCGCCGAAGACCGGCATGCCCAGCAGCGCCTGCTCCACACGCAGCGCGTAGACGCCGTCTTCCTGCCGGACGGCGGGCTGCGCCTGCCAGACCGTATAGCCCATGCCGCGCAGGCGGCGCCGCATGTCCTGCTCATAGCTCTGCCCGCTCACGGCGGCGTTCAGCTCCGCATGGAGCGCGCCGCTCCGGCTGAGCGAGACGGTCCCGCTGGCCGCAGAGTAAAGGATCTCATAGCGCGTGGAGCTCTCGTCTGCCTCAGCCGCCTCGCCGAGCAGGGCCTCTGCCGCGCCGGATGCGTCGGCCTCGCTGAGCTCAATGGCATAGAGCGTCTCGCCGGGGGTGAGCAGCGCCGGGTCGACCGACACGCCGTAGCTTGCCAGCAGCTCCGTCAGCCCCTTGTGCAGCGCCGATTCCTCGCGCTGCGCGGACATCTTTCCGGGCACGACCGCCAGCAGCAAAAAGCATACCGCCAGCGCCAGGATCAGAATGATCAGATTTTTGATGCGCCGTCCCGACACGGCGGCCGCCCCCTTCCATGCGAAATTCTAAAGATGTTATCCCTTCCAGGCAGCTGTCAGGTCGCCCTCACCGCGCTCGACATACCGCAGCGCGAGCGGCTGGCCGCCGCGCAGAATGGCCGCGGCCTGTGCCGGCGGGAGGAGCGCCGCGGGCTGCGCCGTCGGCTGGAGCGTGCGGAGCACGATGCTCGCGCCGGTGATCCGTGTGCCCTCGAATGTGACCGCCGCCGGTTCGATGGCGGAGACGGAGACGCCGTTCAGGAAATAGGCGAACGTGCAGACGGTCTGCCCGTCCTGCTCGCTCACGTCCGTCAGATAGAGGCGGGCCTCGCCGAGCGTCCCGTTCGCGACCGTTGAGAGCAGTTCACGTGCCGCTTCCACGCGGCTCTCGCGCGTATCCGCCGCGCTCTGGAACCGTTCGAGCGGTTCCGATACCTGCAGGCTCACGCGTCCGCCTGCCGTGACGGACAGGGCATGCGTCGTTTCGGTGAACGAGGTCGTGCCCGCCGGGTCGATGTATTTTGCGTCGCCGTAGGGGTTGAAGCCGAGGCTCGACGCCAGCGACGAGACGAACCGCGCCTCGCACGGGTTTGCCGCGACGGCGTCCACGAGCGCGGCCTGCGGCGTAATGAGGCTCAGCGCCGCAGCCTGCTTGTACGCACCGCTCTCGTCCTCAAAGGCGAAGAAGCTGCCGTCCGGCTGATAGCCGTCGAGCGCGGCCTCGAGCGCCGCAGCGCTCACCGAGGTCTCGCAGCGATAGCCCTCCGTGCCGGCGAGATACAGCGCCACGCCGCCGTCTTCGACCGCGAGCAGGAACCACTGCGCGTTCGGCAGCTCCGGCGCGTCCGCGTTGAGCCACGCCGCGGCCAGCGCCGGGCTGAGCGCCGACGGATAGCAGAACGCGGCGCCCCGGCCCGCAAACGCGGCCAGCAGCTCGCGCTGCGAGACCGCACGTCCGCCCTGCGCGCTGTCGAGCGCCTGGGCCAGATAGCCGCCGAGCTGTTCGAACGCATTGTCCAGCGCAGCGAAATCATACTGCGCGCTCATGCGCCCCGCCGTATTCTGTACCGTGATGGCGATGGGCTGCGCCGCGCCGTGGACCTCGTCGGCGACGACGTCACCGGTGTAGGTCAGCTCCGACTGCGACAGGCCGAACAGCGGCGCGACGGGCCGCAGAATGGCCGCGAGCCACGGCGTGGACGTGATCGTCCGCGCGGGCAGGGCCAGAAGCGTCAGGACCACGATGGCCAGAGCCAAGACGACGATCAGGACGTCTTTGAAAATTTCGAGGATCTTTCTGGCCATTGCGGTTCACTTCCTTTCATTTGATGGTTGGATGATCGTTTGTCCAAATCCCGCCGCAGCGGCTTGCCTCCCCTGAAAGGGGAGGTGGCATTTGCGAAGCAAATGACGGAGAGGTTTTCAAAACCGCTACGTTCAAACCTCTCAGTCACGGCTTCGCCGACACCTCCCTTTACACAAGGGAGGCTATCCGCTGCGGCGGGGACGGGCCGATGAGTACCCGCGAGGGGCAGGCCGCATCTGTAACGCTCCTTCGTCGC
>CAJMLC010000041.1 GCA_905214155.1 uncultured bacterium
CATTTCCTCGCCCCTGCGGGGCAACCGGAAATGATGCACAAAAACTTCATGCACTGGCATTTGCACATTTTCGTGATGCAGCGTTCGTGCATGAAGTTTTATGCCCTCACCGCCCTGTGAAGCGGTTCCTGGGGGAGCTGTTTGGCGCGATGGTGCGGTGATGGCATTGTTTTTGAGTGAATGGAAGAGAACAAGAAAAATCGAGATATCACCTATGACATGGGTTATCTTTATTGTTGTGTGCTTTCTGGCCTCCACGGTGGGCTGCATCTGCGGGATCGGCGGCGTGATCATCAAGCCGGTGCTCGATGCGTTCGGGCTGTATACCGCATCGACGATCAGCTTCGTCTCCGGCTGCATTGTGCTGTCCATGACGGGCTATTCGGTGATCAAGGCGGCGATCGCCCAGGAGAAGAATATTGAAAAGGGCGTCAGCACGTATCTGGGCCTCGGCGCCGCGATCGGCGGAATCGTCGGCAAGCTGATGCTGGACGGGATCAAGGCCGCCACCGCGAATGACGCGCTTGTGGGCTCGGTGCAGTCTGCGGTGCTGCTGGTGGTGACGCTCGGGACGCTGATCTATCTGCTGCTGGAACGGCGGATCCCGACGCATCATGTGCATCACTGGTGCGCCTGTCTCGGGATCGGCCTGCTGCTGGGCGTGATCTCGTCCTTCCTCGGGATCGGCGGCGGATCGATCAACCTGGTCGTGCTGTCCTTCTTCTTCTCGATGGAGACGAAGAAGGCGGCGCAGAACTCGCTGTTCATCATCCTGCTCTCGCAGAGCGCGTCGCTGATCTTCACGCTCCTGCGCGGGACGGTGCCGTCGTTCCCGCCGCTGCTGCTGGCGATCATGGTGCTGGCCGGGATCCTGGGCGGCGTGGTTGGCCGCCGGATCAACAAGCGGATTGACGCAAAGGCAGTCCGGAAGCTGCTGGTCGGTCTGATCCTGGTCATCAGCTTCATCTGCTGCTATAATACGTGGCAGTATTGCCACTGAGGCGGCGCGCGGACAAAGCGTCCTGCACACAAACAAAACCCCCGCGGCCGTGGCCGCGGGGTCTGCTTTTCAGAAGATGAGACGCATCTGGTTCCAGGTGACGCCGCCGTGGGTGGAGTTTGGCGTGATGCCCTCGTTTTGAAATCCGAGCCTGGCATAGTAGGGAACAAGACGGTCCTTGCAGGTCAGGACCAGACCGCGGCGGCCCTGCGCGCGTGCGTCCTCGATGGCGCGGCGGAGCAGCCGTTCGGCACAGCCGCGGCGGCGGAACTCCGGCACGGTGTTGACGCCGAAGATCATCTGCCACGCGCCCTGCTCGTTGTGGAGCGCGGCGTCGGCGTACATCTCATCGGTCAGGTCCGGTGCATCGGTGCAGAAGCCGTCGACAAAGGCGGCGAGCCGCCCGTCCTCGAACAGGAGCCAGAAATGGTTCGCATAGTGCGCGAGACGGCCGGCGAATTCTTCGCGCGTAGCCGCCTCGGCGGGCGGGAAGCACGCGGCCTCGACGGCGGCTACGGCGTCAAGATCCTGAATGGTTGCGGTGCGGATCAGCATGGGGGTACCTCATGGGTCATAATGTCTGGAATTTTGTGACGATCAGCTCGACACACTCCGGAATGGAGAACCGGCTCGTATCGAGACAGAGGTCGTGGAACTGCGGCGCGCCCCAGACCTGCCCGGTGTACGATTCATAGTACTTTTTGCGCTGCTTATCCATCTTGCGCACGAGCTGCACGGCCTGATTGTGCGAAAGCCGCTCCTGTTCCATCTTGCGTGCCACGCGGTGCTCCTCCGGCGCGGAGATGAATACGCGCAGCAGCCGCACGTCCTGCTGCCGCAGGACAAAGTCGGCGCACCGCCCCACAAAGACGCATTCCTCGCGCTTGGCCAGCCGACGGATCTCGTGACTTTGCAGCGCGAAGAGCACCTCGGACGTCGGGCGGCCGCGGAGCACATGATAGTTGCCCTCATGGACGGTCTGGAAGAGGTAGGGGTTCGTGGCCTTCTCGTCCGCGGCGCTCATCGCCTTTTCCGACAGCTCGCCGTATTCGCACGCGAGGCGGATGAGCTCGCGCTCGTAGACCTTGATCCCAAGCTGATTGGCAGTTTTGACGGCGATCTCATGTCCGCCGCTGCCAAACTGCCGTCCAATGCAGATGACTCGGTTTGCCATGGTGGAATTCCTTCTCTCTTTCTGATTCTGATGGATTACTGCAATGCGCTGAGAACTTGCTGCGGGATCGCGGTCTCGCGCCTCGCCGGGTTGATGACGGCGCGGAACGAAACGTTCGTGTCCGTCAGGAGCAGGCGGAGCGTTCCGCCGCAGGAGAACGTGATGCTGGACAAATCGTTCCCGCTCAGCACGATCTCGAGGTTTCCTTCGGTGAAATCAATGTCCAGAGATTCGATGTCCGGCGCGATCGCGTTCGCAGCGGCGGCCATGCCGTCCGCGTCCAGCGCGATGGTGTAGACCTCCTGCCCGCCGGGCTTTTCGGTGTGGCTGGCCGTGGCCGAAAAGAGGAGCTGCGCCGCTGCGTCGAGCAGATTCGCGGACTTTGCCCACGAATTTGTCCCGAGATCGACCGCGTTTCCAGAGGAATCAAGAATCTTTCCATCTGAAACATACAGTGTGACCGGACCCTTCTGGATGCCAGTGACGGTCATGCCGTCAATGCGCTGCTGCCCCAGGCCCAGCGTGGTGTCGAGGACGACAGGGCCGCAGTCCGCCTTCAGGCGGAGATCGGCGGAGACGGTGTCCGGGCCGAACGCAGTCTGCCACGCATGGAGTAAGCGGAAAAAGTCGTCCGTCATGGTGATGTCGGACGTATTTTCGCCTGATTCGATCGCGGAAAGTACGGCTTCTGGGATCGTGGGGGATTCGGCCGTACCCTGCTGCGGCGTGAGCGTCAGGGTGATGGCGGTCTCCGCGTCATCAGACAGCGCTGCCGCAAAGGTGAGGCGCGACAGCGTGCCGTCCTGCGCGGTCAGCGACATGGAGACATCGCGCAGCGCAGCCGATCCATCCGCCATGGACGGCAGGAGCATTGGCGCGAGTTTCTGCGCATCTTCACCGGAAAGCGCGGCGGAATAGACGGTTTCCTCCCCGGTTTTCTCCGTTTCGAGATCGACCGCCTGATACAGGGAAACGGACGCATCGAGCAGCGACGCATAGTCGAGCAGGCCGCCTGTGCCGAGGGCGCAGGCGCTGCCATCCGCGAGATAGAGTGTGTCATCTGCCAGATACAGCGAGAGATCATCGCGCGTGAGGCGCGTAATGGCCGGATCGGTCTCGTTGGTGCGCAGAACAGAGACGCGCGTCTCTGAAGTGCTGCCATTCACGGTCAGGACGGCGTCCGCCTGCATCGCGATGACATTCTGTTCAGTGTAGCTTTTCAGAAGCTCGTATGCATTCAGCCCGGTTTTGAGCTTGGAAGATCCGAAAAACCAGACCGCAGCCAAAACTGCCAGAACGACGAGAACGGCGATGGGGATGAACCACCAGCGGAAGCGGCGGCACGGCTTGGCGGCCGTTCCGGCCGCCTCAGCTTTTGGGCAGGCGTCCTCTGCATTTTCGCTTGAAATGTTCTTGCCTTCTGCCTGTGACGCCTGATTTTGCGGGACTTGCTGCGCTTTCAGTGCTGCAAGCTCTGCCTCCAGTTCGGCCAGTTTTTCCTCTGCCGATCTGGCGCGGGCCAGAAGCTCCGCATTTTGCTCAGCGGGTGCGGGAACGGGTGACTGCGGCTGGGTCTGCGGGGGATTGGCAATGACGCCTGCGGGTACGAGCGGGTCGGTTTGCGGGTTCGCCTGTGCGCTGCGGCGCCGCTTCGACTTGCGGATGGCCTTCCGGATGAAATGGACGGCCAGGAAGACGAGCAGCGCGAGCAGCAGCGGGATGCCGACCCAGAGCCACCAGACCGGCAGCGTCGACACGGCGGCGACGCGCGCCGCAGACGACGGGAGGTCAAAGACAAGGTAGCTGCCGACGGTCTCATAGTCGACGGTCTGCCAGACACCGTTTTGCTCGACGTAGAGGCGCAGACGCGCCGTCTTGCCCTCGGGCGGGAGATAGCGGACGCGGTAGGGCGCGGGCGTGTCAGCGTCGATGGAGACGCTCCACTGGTCGACGACCTCCCAGTTGGCGGACATGGGCGGGAGCTTCCCGGACTCCCAGCTGTCGAAATACGCGCTGAGACGGTTGGCAAGGTTCCCGGACTTGACGTGGAACGCGGCGGGCGTCTGCGCCTCAGCAGTCGCGGAGATGCCGGCGCCGCCGGTATAGTCCCCCTCGGTGAGGAAGACGGCACGGCCATCCTCGCGCACAGCGTCGGAGGCGAGGCCGGGCGTATAGGGCGTGTAGACGGCGGTGACGGTGGTGTCGAAGCGGAGATCGCTCAGATTCGTGCGGTCCCAAGCGGCGTAGGCCCCATCCTGCTCCGGAATGGCGGGGAAGACGGATTCGTCAAACGAGTCGCCATAGGAGAAGCGGAGATGCTTGAGCGTCTTGCCGTCCGCGACGAACTTCAATGTGAACGTCCGCATGTCCTCGGGGAGGATGTCCTCGTCCAGAAGCGTCTGGAAATCCACGGGTTCGGCGCTGCCGGCGATGCTCTGCCGGTTGAGGCCGGCAAGCGTATCGGAAACAAAGCGGTTTTCGGCAAAGGTGCCGGCGGAGCTGCCGGCGATCGCACCGGCATACTGGTCGCAGGACGTGATGTCCACAAGGGCGATGCAGCCGGAAACGGTGCTCCCGGAGCCGTCGAGCGCCTCGGCTACGCCGGAGCCGGTGATGCCGCCGACGTAGGTTTTGCCCGAGAGGGTGCACTTGGCAAAGCTGGAGCGGATGGTCGCGCCGGTGAGGCCGGTGATGCCGCCGACGTAGGAGCCCGAGGTGCTCTCCGTGGGGCCGTAGTTTTCACAGGCCGTGATGAGGCCGAGATCCATCCGGCCGCAGACACCGCCGGCGTAGGAGCGCTTGGCGGTGATGGCGCCGGTGTTTACGCAGGACTGCAGGACGGCGCGATAGGTATACTGCCGCTTATAGCTGCCGTCGAGGTCGGACGAGACGTCGTCCTCGGGGTCGAGCGCGTATTCAAGGGCCATCGAGCCCGCGACGCCGCCGATGTTGATGTCGCCGGAGACGGCGGCTTCGTTCCGGCAGGCGGAGAGCTTTCCGAGGGTGATTTTGTCGACGTCGACTGCGGAGGCATCGGTGATGAGATCGCCAGATCCGCTGCTGTCCATGGCGTCGAAGAGGGTATTTGAGATTTCGTTGAACTTTTTGTTGATGGCCTTGATGTCGTTCGAGACCGTGCCGACGGTGCCGGTGACGGCGTCGTTCAGCAGGTTGATCTGGCTCGAGACGCCATTGACGGCGGAGGTGAAGCCGCCGAGATCGGGCGCGGCGACAAGCCCCGCCGCGGCGTCTGCCCGGCCCGCGGCATCCAGGCCGCCGGTGGCCGTGCCGGAATGATCGACGTCGAGCTTGCCGGGATCGATGGTCACGGAGCCGGAGCCGGTCGTGATGTCGACGGTGACGCCGCCGTCATCCTTCGGCGTGACGTCGATGCTTCCGCCCTCGCCGGGCGTGACGGAGGCCGTGGTGTCGCCGGGCGTGGCGGTGGTGGTGGAGCTGGAGGATGCGCCGCCGGTGACATTGCCGGAGCCGGTGACGTTTGCCTTGCCGTCGACATTGACGCGGATGCTGCCCGCCTCTTCGACGGCGGTGTCGACGTAGCCGGAGAGCGTGTTCAGCCGGGAGGCGACGCCGCCCGCGCTGCCCTCCGCGTCGGATGCGGCCTTGTCGACGAGGTCGCTCAGCTCGTTCAGCTGGGTCTGGAGCTTTTTGGTGCTCTTGTCGTCGAGCTGCATCTCGATGTACGGCTCGACCTGACCGGCCACGCCGCCGACGTCCTTGCGGCCATTGACCGCGCCGGTGTTGACGCAGTCGACAAGCTGGCCGGAGGTGCGGCCGGCAATGCCGCCGGTGTTATAGCCAATGTGCGGGTAGCCAATGGCAGCGGTATTGCGGGATGCGGCTACCGTTCCGGCATTGTAGCCGGTGACGCCGCCGGTATCGGTGGCGACGTGGGCAGTGGAGAACTGGGAGAGCGTGGAGAGGTCGAGCGAGAAGGTGAGGTCGAGATCGGACAGGTCGATCGCAGGATCGACGCTTTCGATGTTGACGTAGGCCGTGTTCTCGCAGTCTTCGATCACGCCGAGGTTGCAGCCGACGAGGCCGCCGGTGCGGTTTTCACCGTCGACGGTGCCGCCGGTGCGGCAGGCGCGGACCACACCGCTGGCCTTGTTCTCGCCGACGAGGCCGCCAGTGGCCCAGCCGCCGGAGACTGTGCCGGTGAAGGCGCAGTTCTCGATCGTGCCGTAGTTCTCGCCGACGAGGCCGCCGGTGGAGACCGGGTCGCCGGAGGGGGTCACGGTCCCTTCTACAGAGAGATCTTCCACGCGGCCCTTGGGCTGCAGCGTGCAGATGAGGCCCGCCGGGGAGAGCGCGTCGGTGATGGTCAGGCCGCGGATCGTGTGGCCGTTGCCGGAAAACGTGCCGCCGAAGGTGGCGATGGGGGTGAAATCCAGCCCCGCGAGGTCGAGATCGGCCTCAAGCACGACCCGCTTATCCTGCGACCAGGCATCGAGCGTGCAGTCTGCCGCGAGGGCAAGCAGATCGTCCTCGGTGATGATGGAGAGGACCTCCAGCTCGGCCTCTTCGGCCTGCGGAGCGGCGGTTTCTGTGGGTTCTGCGGTTTCCGCAGCTTCCGTGTCCGACTCGTCGTCTTCGGCGGCGAGGGCGGGCAGGGCCGTGAAGCTCACGAGCGTGAGGACCGCGAGCAGGGCCGCGAGCAGGCGGCGAAGAACATTATTCTGCATCATCATCCGCCTCCTCTTCGTTTGCTGAACCGGATACCAGATTGAGATCGATGTCACCCTCGACGACGGCGTGGAGCGCGCCGTGGATGGTGCCGTTGATGTGGCCGGAGACCATGCCGTTGATGAAGGTGCGGCCATTGGCGGTCTTATGTCCGCCGACCGCGACGGACGGCACGGAGAAGGACGTCTTGTCGACGATGCCGCTGCCGACGAGCAGGATCTGCGGCAGGACGAACATGACGAGGAACATCGAGATGACCGTGCCGCGGCCAAGGCTCTCGCCGATGCCGGCGATGACCGGCTCGGACGTCATGCTGCCGATCAAAAAGCCGCAGATGGAGAGGATCGAGCCGGAGGTGAGGATCGTCGGGAAGGCGAAGTTCAGCGTCTCGACGATGGCGTCGCGGTGGTGCATCTTGCCCTTGAGCTCCTGATAGCGCGTGGCGATGACGATGGCGTAGTCGATGTTCGCGCCCATCTGGATGGAGCTGACGATCAGGTAGCCGAGGAAGAACAGGTATTTGCCCGTGATCGTCGGGAACGAGAAGTTCAGCCAGATACTGCCCTGAATGACCAAAATCAGCAGCAGCGGCATACCGGCGGATTTGAACGTGAACAGCAGGACGACGAGCACGATGAGCACCGAGACGATGCTGACGACCGTGTTGTCGACGGCGAAGGACTTTTCAAAGTCGTATTCGTTCGTGCTGTTACCCGCGATATAGACCGGGCCGTCGGGATAGTATTTCTTGGCGATCTCGTGCATGAGGTCGGTGAAGTGGTAGGTCTTGTCGCCGCTGACGGGCAGATTCAGGTAGACGAGCATCCGGCTGAAGTCCGGGCCCTGCAGCTGGTTTTTGGCGCTCGTTATCTTCACCTTTGCGTCGTTCAGCGCTGCGGTCTGGTCGTCGCTGAGCGTGACGAGGCCGGAGTCGATCTGGTCGCAGGCGTAGAGCAGGATGTCGATGAGCGGGACCTGATAGTTGGAGAGGTTCCCGGCCAGCTGGCCGTAATTCTCCTGCTTGGCGGCGTAGGCCGCATAGACGACCTCGGCGACCTCGTAGTCGAGCCCGGCCAGCTCAGCGAACTGCCGCGGCGTGAGCTTGTCGGCGAGCATGTAGCCGTCCATGGCTTCGATGTTTGTCAGGCCCATGGAGGAATCGACCTCGTCATAGGTGGAGAGCTCTTCGAGAATAGCGCGTTCCTTGTCATAATCCCCGGCGGGGACGACGAGGGCGACCATGTTTGTGGACGGGAAGGTGTCCTCGATCATGTTCTCGGCGATCTGCGTGTCGTTGAGCTTCGGCGCGGAGATGAGGCTGTAGCCGTAGGCATAGGGGCAATCCGATGAGAGCTTGAAGCCGAAGACGACGAAGATCAGAAAGATGGCCGGGACGAAGAAGCGCGTGGCATAGTCGTATTTGCCGATAAAGGAGACCTTCGGCACGAAGCTGCGGTGCGCCGTGCGGTCGATCAGCGGGCCGAAGAGCATCAGCAGACCCGGCATCACGAGGAAGGCCGAGAGCAGCGCGAAGGCGATGGACTTGATGAGGCATACGGCCATATCGGGGCCGAGCTTGAACTGCATGAACAGCATGGCAACCAGGCCGCCGACCGTGGTCAGGCAGCTCGCGCCGATCTCGGGGATGGATTTGGAAAGGGCGGCGATGACGGCCTCGCGGATGGGGAAGAGGCGATGCTCTTCCTTGAAGTGGTTGCAGAAGATGATCGCGTAGTCGATGGAGAGGGCGAGCTGCAGAATGCTCGTGACGGAGTTCGAGATGAACGAGATCTTGCCGAGCAGATAGTTCGTGCCCTGGTTGACGACGAGCGCGACGACAAACGTCAGGATCAGGACCGGGACCTCGCCGTAGGTCTCGGACGTGAGCAGGAGCACCACGACGATGACGACGGCGACGTAGATCATGATGATGCTGATCTCGTGGTCGATGATCTCGGCCTGCGTGTTGCCGAGCTCGGTGGAGACGTAGAGATCATAGGGGGCGAGGGCCTCTTTGACGGCGTCGAGCGCGGTGAGGCAGGCGTCGTCGTCCTCGGAATAGTCGAAGGTGACGGAATAGAGGGCCGAGAGGTTTTTATAATGGTCCTCGGTCTCGTCATAGTCGACCATCTGGACGCCGCGGACAGCTTTGATCGTGTCGTTCAGCGCGGCGGCCTCGTCTTTGGTGATGTTTGTGACCATGACCTTGGCGGTGCCGTAGGTGATGAACTGCTCATCCATGATGTTCAGGGCCTGCTTGGTCTCGGAATCTTCAGGGAGGTAGAAGGTGAGGTCGCTCTCGACCTCGACCCAGTTGCGCGAGAAGGCCGAGAAGATCAGCAGGATGATGGTGATGAGGAAGATGAGGCTGCGTTTGTCAACGATGAAGGCCGACACCTTCTCCATAAAGGAAGCGCCGGAGCCTTCGGCAGTCTGATTCATAGGATGGTCCTCCTTTCAGGGCGGGATGTGCGCGGGATCAGTCGTCGACCAGCTCATAATCCTCGCCGTCGTCCACAGGACGGGCGGCGCGGAGAATGCGGACGGCGGTAAGGATGGTGCCGATGTTCATGACGCCGTCGACCATCAGGGAGATGCCGAGCAGCTGCGTCAGGACCTTCGTGCCCTCGCCCGGATGGAACAGCAGGACGACGCCGAGTATGGCCGTCGCGAGCGCGGAGACGAGGATGAGCCACCACGCGCGGATACCGAACGGGCGCGCGTCGAGCGCGATGCGAACGCGGGTCAAACCGTCAGCGAGCAGGATCAGACCGAACATGATACCGAAGAAGGCCATCGTATGCGCCGGGCGGATGAGCAGGAGCAGGCCGAAGACGAGATAGAGGATGCCGAAGACGAGATCGGTCTCGAAGACGAGCTGGTAGGGGTCTTTGGAGAAGAAGCCGACGAGCTTGACGATGCCGAACGCGAGGAACAGCACGCCGAGCAGGGCGGTGAGGATGGGATAGAACGTGTCAGAGAAAAATGTCAGCCCTACGCCCGCGAGCAGCAGCAGCGCGGAGAGGACAAGATAACCGGTTTTTGCGATTTTCAGCATGGAACGCATGGATGTTTCCTCCTTTTGGGCCGAGTCCCGGAGGGGAACGGGCGCCCGGACTGGTCAGATTTTCATTGTGGAGACAGTATAGCACAAAGGCCCGAAAACGAGAAGTGGTCAAATGCTGAAAATTGTGGCGCGGGGGGCGGTTTTTGCTTTGCGTTTTGGCGGAGGGTATGATAAACTGGATGAAAAGTGAGGTGGACAGCATGGCGGGGCAGACGCAGCGGGCGATCCGGGAAACATTTTTAACATTGCTGGACGAGCGGCCGCTGCACGAGATCACGGTGAAGCTGATCGTGGAGCGGTGCGGCATCAACCGGAAGACGTTTTACAACCACTACCGCGACATCCCCGATCTGATGGAGCAGATCCTGACCGACGAGGCGGACGCGATCATGGCGCGGTATACACAGGTGGATTCGTTTGAGGCGTGCATGAGCCACGCGATTGAGTTCGCCCTGCAGAACCGGCGCGCGGTGCTGCATATCTACCGGTCGGTCGGGCGGGATGTCTATGTGGAGAACACGCTGAAGCTCTGCGACTATCTGGTGCGGACGTATCTGGCGAAGGTCGAGGGTGCGGCGGAGCTGGACAGGGAGGACTATGAGATCCTCGTGCGGCTCTATCGCGGGCAGCTGTTCGGCCTGATCACGGATTGGATGATGCAGGGGATGCAGAGCGACATTCTGGAGAATTTTCACCGCGTCTGCGCGCTGCGCAGCGGCATGACCGAGGAGCTGATCCGGCGGAGCCTGCAGGAAAAACGAAAATGAAAAACGTCCCGGCCATCGATGGATGGCCGGGACGATGTTTTTGCTCCCCCAGTCTGCGCAAAGCGCAGACAGCCCCCTCTACCAAGAGGGGCCTTTTTATTTGCCGGAGTCGAAGTCGGACTGCGTATAGGTGCGCAGGTGGGCGATGGTATCGGTCATGGTGGAATTCAGGGCCGGGAAGAGATTTGTGGTGATGGCGGTACGGACGGGGAGGATCTCATAGCGGGGGGAGGCGTCCTCGCCGTGGTCGGCAAAATAGGTTGGAGTATAGCTGACGCCGGAGAGGGCCGTTTCGCCGGTCTCGCCGTTTTTGGTGAACGAGAGGTTCAGCACGACGCCGTCGCGGCAGTTCGTGGCGACGGAGGAGTCCATCGTGGAATAGAAATTGCCGAGGCTGTAGGCGACGAAGCAGGTCTTGTCCTTGCCGGCATCGGTGGTGACGGAGCGGGTCTCCATCGGGCCGACGATGTGCGAGTGTGTGCCGATGATGGCGTCGACGCCGCCGGCAAAGAGCAGATTTGCGATGCGCTCTTGAGAGCTTGTCACGGTACGGTCGGACTCGCTGCCCCAGTGGAGCATGGCGAGGATGACGTCGGGCTGGAGCGCGCGGGCGGCCTCGAGCGAGCGGTCGATGGCATCGGCCGCGATCTTGTCAAAATCGGTCGCGTAGTCGGTATAGAGCAGGTCGACTGCGTACTCCGAGCCGTGCGGCAGGCTGAGGCCGCCGAGGCCCTTGGTATAGCCGAGGATGGCTACCTTGAGGCCGGAGACATTGCGGAGCAGGACGCCTTCGTTTGACGATTTATCGCTGCTCGAGGCGTATGTACCGACGTGGTCGATGTCGGCGGCATTCAAATAGCGGATGGTGCTTTGCAGGCCGGACAGGCCGTTCTGGATGGAGGCGGAGTTCGCCGTCTGGACGACGTCGAAGCCGACGCCCGCGAGGGCCATCGCCAACTCCTCCGGGGCGCTGCCGGTGGCGGAGCCGTAGGGTTCGCCCGCGAAGTTCAGCTCGAGATTGCCGAGCGTGAGATCGGCGGAGCCGGTCATGCCCGCGACGGCGGCGAAGCTGCGCGAGAAGTCATACGTGCCGTTCTCCTGCAGGGCGGCGGCGAGCAGGTCGTCGTCGATCATGATGTCGCCGACGGCGGCGACGGTGATGGTCAGATCCGGCTCGGTGGTGATCTGGTCAGCGGACGATTTGGGGGCGGAGGGCTGGCTGGCGGCGGATCTGTCGGCGCGGCAGCCGCGGAAGATCAGCACGGCGGAGAGCACCGCGATGATGAGCAGGACGAAGAGCACAAGGCGGATCTGCACGCGCTGACGCTTGCGCTGCTCGAGCCGGCGCAGACGGCGGGCCTCGGCCAGCTGCTCCTGCTGGTTGAAATCAGTCTGGGGCATGGGAGCCTCCTTTTGGAAAATGTAAATTCTTTGTTACGAAATGCGAAGAATTGTAACGGTCAGACGAAGAAAAAGTCCGGTTTTCCGGGGGAACCCGGAAATTGACCGGTGATTTTGCACTATTATACACCAAAAGCGCACATTACGCAAGGAAATTCGAAAAAGGCGGCACACTTGGCGGATGGGAAAAAATGTGCTACAATAAGCGCAATATTGCTCGAAAGGAAGCAGAAGGATGCGCGAGGAACGGCGGAGAAAGAGAAAACGGCAGCAGATCATCACGCTGCTGGTGTGCGCGCTGGTGCTGGCGGCGCTGATCTGGGGGATCGTGACGGTGGTGCGGAAGCTGACGAATTACGGCAACCGCAGCATTGCAAGCAGTCAGAGCGACATACAGGAGGACCAACCTACTGACACGAGCACGGCAGATCAGACCGTGGAAGACCGGTTCGCGGGTGTGGCGCGAAACAGCTATGACGCGGCGGGCTTTTATAAGGAGGATGGGTTCCTCCGCTACGGCGACGGGACGCTGGGCAGCGAGGTCGGCGTGGACATCTCGTCGCACCAGCAGAGCGTCGACTGGGAGGCCGTGAAGGCGGCGGGCGTGGATTTTGCGATCCTGCGCGCGGGCTACCGCGGATATACCGAGGGCGCCATTCAGGAGGACGAGACGTTTTTGACGAACCTCGCGGCGGCGAAGGATGCAGGGCTGAAGGTCGGGGTGTACTTCTTCTCACAGGCTTTGGACAAGGCCGAGGCTGTGGAGGAGGCCGAATTCGTGCTGAATTTGCTGGATGGCGCGGAGCTGGATTATCCGATTTTCTTCGACTGGGAGGACATCGAGGCCGAGGCGCGGACGGACGGCATGGACTCGGTCACGCTGACGGCGTGCGCCGTGGCGTTCTGCAAGCGCGTGGAGCTGAACGGCTATCGCGCGGGTGTGTATTTCAACCAGCGGTTCGGCTATGAGGAGTTTGATCTGCGGGAATTGCAGGACTATGAGCTGTGGCTCGCGGAATATGCGCTGTCGCCGAGTTTCCCGTATCATTTTGATGTGTGGCAGTACGCGAACGACGGGATGCTCTCGGGCGTGGACGGGCCGGTCGATCTGAATCTGGCGTTTGTGGAAAGCAAGACGGTGGAATAAG
>CAJMLC010000042.1 GCA_905214155.1 uncultured bacterium
GTGATGCCGGACATGAACGCCACGATCGACGAGCCGACCGAACCACGCGAGCCGACGAGGTAGCCGTGCTCGAGCGAGTTCTGCACGAGCTTCTGCGCGGACATGTAGATGACGTCATAGTGGCAGGAGATGATGTCGTGCATCTCGGTCTCGACGCGCTTGCGCATGACCTCCGGCGGATTGTCGCCGTAGAGGCGGCGGAATTTGCCGTAGACGAGGTCGTTCAGGTCTTCGACCGAGTTTTCGATCTTCGGTGCGAACAGGTTGTGCGGCACAGGCCGCAGCGTCTCGCAGCAGTCGGCAATGAAGTTCGGGTTTTTCACGACGACCTCGTAGGCTTTTTCCTCGCCAAGATAGGAGAATTCCTGCAGCATCTCGTCCGTCGTCTTGAAGTAGATGGGCAGCGACTTGTCCGCGTCCTGCATCTGCTTGGTGGCGAGCAGGATGTGGCGGTAGATCTCGTCCTCGGGGTCGAGGAAGTGGACGTCGCCGGTGGCGCAGACGGGCTTGCCCAGCTCTTCGCCGAGCTGGACGATCGTGCGGTTGAAGCTGCGCAGCTCCTCTTCGTCCTCCGCCATGCCCTTTTCCAGCATGAAGCGGTTGTTGCATATCGGCTGGATCTCGAGGAAATCGTAGAACGAGGCGATGCGCTTCAGCTCCGCCCAGCTTTTGTGCGCGATGACGGCCTGAAACAGCTCGCCCGCCTCGCAGGCCGAGCCGATGATCAGGCCCTCGCGCCAGCGGAGCAGCTCCGACTTCGGCATGATCGGCACGCGCTTGAAATATTTGATGTTGCCGTAGGAGATGAGGCGGTAGAGGTTGCGCAGGCCGATGGAGTTTTTCGCGAACAGGATGATATGGCGTGCGCGCCGGTCGAAGATGCGGCCGCCGGCTCGGAGCGTCTCCATCTTGGGATTGATGGCGGCGTAACTGTGTACGTCCATCTCCTCAAGCATCGTATAAAACCGCGCCAGCATGTAGCCGCAGGTGATTGCGTCATCCGAGGCGCGGTGGTGGTTGAAATCGGGGAGGCTCAGCGCATCGGCCACGATGTTCAGCTTGTATTTGCCGAGATCGGGCAGCAGGTTCTGCGCGAGGATCAGCGTATCGACGAACGTCGGCTGGAACGTCAGGCCGAGGCGTTCGCACGCGGCGGCGACGAAGCCGGTGTCGAAGTCGGCATTGTGCGCGCAGAGCGGGCGGTCGCCGACGAACTCCAGAAATTTCGGCAGCGCCTCGGAGATGTCCGGCGCGCCGGTGAGCATCGCGTCTGTAATGCCGGTCAGCTCGATGATCTTGGGCAGGAGCTTCTGCTTCGGGTCGACGAACGTCTGGAACGTCTCGATCACTTCGCCGCGGCGCATGATGGCCGCGCCGATCTCGATGATCGTGTCGTGCTGCGAGCTGAGTCCTGTCGTTTCAAGGTCGAACGCGACAAATTCGTGGTCGAAGTCGAAATCCCGGTCGCCGTGGACGGCGATGCGGTCGTCCACGTCGTTGACATAATATCCTTCGCAGCCGTAGAGGATCTTGATATTCTCGTCTGTCCCGGCGACCTTGGCCTTGGACGCGGCTTTCATCGCATCGGGGAAGGACTGCGCGCCGCCGTGGTCGGTGATGGCGATGGCGCGGTGGCCCCAGCTGGCTGCGCGCTTGACGGCCTCGCCGGTCTTGGTCAGGGCGTCCATCGCGGACATCGTTGTGTGCAGGTGGAGCTCGACGCGCTTGTCCGGCGCGGTGTCAACGCGCTTCGGCGCGGAAACCTTCAAAATCGAGTTCGGCTGCATGACCATCTCGTTGTCATAGCGGTCGAACGTCATCTTGCCCTGGATCTTCACCCACATTCCGGCCTGTACGCCGTCGAGGATCGGCTTGGCCTTGTCGGCCTCCATGAACTGATTGATGCGGACGGAGCCGGTGTAGTCCGTAACGTCGAACGACACGACCCACGCCCCGCGCTTTTTCAGTTCGCGGTGGTTCACGGCGAAGACCTTGCCCTGCACGACGACGCGGAACATGTCAAGGTTCAAGTCGCTGATTTTGACCACTTCTCCGCCAAACGGACGGCCGAAGATCAGATCGGCGTTGCTGCTGGAAGAATCGGACGAACCGGACGCGGACTTCTTTTTCTGCACAGCGGCTGCCGCAACGGCAACGGCAGGCGTATTTTTGATGGCCTCCTGCCGGATGCGCTCGGTCTCGGCGAAGAGGGCTTTGCCCTCCAGCTCGGTTGCGGAGTGGAGCACGAGCGTCTTGTGGACGCCGAACAGCTCCTGCAAAAACGCCTCGCCCTTCGGCAGATGCGGCGCGAGCGCGGCCTTGCCGTTCGCGGCAAGGTGGACGTGCAGCTCGTCACCGCTCAGCTCCCACTTGGCCCCAGCGAGGATCGCCGCAGCGGGGGAATAGGCCCGGATGAGCACCTGCGCCAGGTCGCGGAACTCCATCTGGGGGAGCAGCGCTTCTGGATAGCGCACGGCGATCGCGCATTCACGCAGACCGTAACGGTGCTGCAGCGCGTCCTCCACCTCGCGGAGCCGGCGCTGCGCAATGTATACGCCGCTCGCAGCGGTGAGGCGGATGCTCCGCGCGGCCTGATCGACCTCTGCCGCCGTCACCAGCAGCTGCGCCAGCGCATCGGCCAGCCCCCCTGGGGGACTATATTCAGGAAATAGTACGGGGAAATAAACTTCCTGCATGGATTACCTCGTTCTTATGTAAACTATTTTGCTTGCCCAAAATAGAAGCTCGCACCTTGTAGGGGCCGATGCCCTCATCGGCTCCCTACAAATTCTATTTGAGAGATTCTAAATGTTATAGCGCGTCAACATACCGCAGCAGGGCGGGCAGCAGCTGATCGTATGGCAGCTTTTCGCGCATTTCGCCGTGGACAAAGAGCACGCCGCAGTCCTCGCCGCCAGCGATGCCGACGTCGGCCTCACGCGCCTCGCCCGGGCCGTTAACGATGCAGCCCATGACCGCGACAGTCAGCGGCTTTTTGCAGTCCTTGAGTGCCTCTTCCACGCGCGACGCCAGACCGATGAGATCGATCCGCGTCCGTCCGCATGTCGGGCAGGCGACGATGTTCACGCCGTCCTTCCGCAGCCCCGCGGCCTTCAGAATGTCGCGCGCGGCATAGACCTCTTCGACGGGGTCCGCCGTCAGCGACACGCGGATCGTGTCGCCGATGCCGAGGCAGAGCAGACCGCCGATGCCCATGGCCGATTTGATCGTGCCCATGCGCTTCGTGCCGGTCTCCGTCACGCCGACGTGCAGCGGATAGTCCGACTTTGACGCAAACAGGCGGTAGGCCGCCATCATCAGCGGCACATTGCTCGACTTCATCGAGACGCACGTATCGTAAAAACCGTTGGCCTCCAGCAGCTCGAGGTGCGAAAACGCGCTCTCGACCAGGGCTTCCGGTGTCGGATGGCCGTATTTTTCGAGCAGTTTTTTGTCCAGACTCCCGCCGTTCACGCCGATGCGGATCGGGATATGCTTCTCCTTGCACACGTCCACCACAGCGCGGACGCGTTCCGCGCCGCCGATGTTGCCGGGGTTGATGCGGATCTTGGAAGCACCGGCTTCGGCCGCGGCGATGGCGAGGCGGTAGTCAAAGTGGATGTCCGCGACGAGCGGCAGGGGAGACTCCGCACAGATCTCGCGGAACGCGTGCGCCGCGTCCATGTCCGGGATGGCGAGCCGCGCGATCTCGCAGCCCGCGGCGGCCAGCTGCCGGATCTGCCGGAGCGACCCTTCGACGTCTGTCGTGCGCGTATTGAGCATGGATTGGATGGAGACCGGCGCACCGCCGCCGATGGCGACGGGGCCGGCGTAAATCTGCCGTGTCATAAGGTGCCTCCTACTGGAACAGCGTCCAGACGTCCTTGAACGTCACGAGCGCCATGAACCCCAGCAGCAGGATCATCCCCGCTGCATGGACCCACGCCTCGTATTTGGACGGAATTTTCTTTTTTGTCACCGCCGTGAACAGCGTGTTCACGAGCAGCAGGAAGATGCGCCCGCCGTCGAGCGCGGGGAGCGGCAGCATGTTCATCACCGCGAGGTTCACCGCGATAAACGCGCCGAGATAGGCGACGTTCATCAATCCCTCGGAGGTCGAGGCGGCGCTCTCGCCCGTCTCCGCGATGACCGATACGATGCCGACCGGGCCGGACATCTCCTTCACCGACACCATGCCGGAAATGAGATCCTCAAGGCCCATCCATACGAGCCGCCCGAAGTCGAGCGCTGTGTACCAGGTGTTTTTGACCACCGTGGCGAACGTCTTTTCCTCGGCCCCGAAGTAAAGGCCGTATTTGTACTGCTCCACGCCGTCTACGGTGTAGAGCTGCGGCGTCATCTCGAAATCGTTCAATTCGACCAGCTGGCCGTCGCGCTTGACGACAAGGTCAAATTTGCCCGTCTTGTTCCTGGCGAGGAGCGTCCCGACGTCGGAGTAGATGAACACGCGCCGCCCGTCGATCTTGTAAAGCTCGTCGTCCACCTGAAGTCCCTGCTCGGACTGCAGCGGGCAGCCATCGAAGAAGCCAGTGATCTTCGCGGTCGAAAAGCCCGCGACGGACGAGTAGAGAATGGCGAGCACGAGCAGGCCGGTCAGAAAATTCATTGCCGACCCGGCGACAAGGATGATCGTCCGCTTCCACCAGGGCTTTGCCGTGAACGCGCGTGGATTGTCCGACTCCTCGTCCTCGCCCTCCATCGCGCAGTAGCCGCCGATGGGGATGCAGCGGACGGCATAGAGCGTCTCGCCGCGCTGTTTTTTCCAGAGTGCGGGACCCATGCAGATGGAAAATTCGTTCACCTGCACGTCCAGCGCCTTGGCCGTCAGGAAATGGCCCAGTTCGTGGACGAAAATCAGAATCCCAAAAATCAGGATGGCAATGAGAATATACATAAAATCACCCTTTCCGGTGAGAGAATTCAAATTGCATTTCCAAAGGCCCCCTCTACCAAGAGGGGGCTGTCATGCGAAGCATGACTGGGGGAGTTTGAAAATCTTCGCCCCTCTATAAAGAGGGGGCGTTAACCCCCGCAGCGGGGATGTGGGGCGATAAGGGCATCGGCCCCTACAATATAGCCGCAATTCGCCGGGCTTCTGCGTCGATGGCCAGAATGTCGTCCAGCGTCGGATTTTGCATAACTGGAAGCGTCAGCGCGCGCTCGACCGCGGCAGGAATGTCGTAGAAGCCGATCTCATCGCGCAGATACCGCGCGACGGCGGCCTCATTGGCGGCGTTCATTGCGGCGCAGGCCGTGCCGCCGATGTGCGCAGCCTGCTTCGCCAGCGCAAAGCAGGGGAACGCAGCCTCGTCAATTTCTGCAAAATTGAGGTTCCCGCACGCGAGCAGATCGAGCGCGGGCGCGGGATTGTGCAGCCGCGCAGGATACGTCATGGCCAGGCCGATCGGGATGCGCATATCCGGCACGCCGAGCTGCGCCATTACGGCGCCGTCGACAAATTCGACGAGCGAGTGGATGACCGACTGCCGGTGGATGATGGCCGTGACCTGCTCGAGCGGCAGGCCGTAGAGGCGCATCGCCTCAATGACCTCAAGTCCCTTGTTCATCAGCGTCGCGCAGTCGACGGTGATCTTCGGACCCATCTTCCAGTTCGGATGCTTCAGCGCGTCGTCCTTCGTCTTTCCGGCAAGCGCTTCGCGCGTCATGCCGAAAAACGGCCCGCCGGAGCAGGTCAAAATCAGCCGCCGCACCTCATTCCGGTCGCGGCAGCCCATCAGACACTGAAAAATGGCCGAATGCTCGGAGTCGACGGGGATGATCTCCGCGCCGCACCGCGCGGCTTCCTGCATGACCAGTTCGCCCGCGCAGACGAGCGTCTCCTTGTTGGCGAGGGCGATGCGCTTTCGCTCGCGGATGGCCGCGAGCGTCGGCCGCAGGCCGATCATGCCGGACACGGCAGTCACGACGGTGTCGGCGCTGGGCAGCGTCGCCGCCTCGAGCAGACCCTCCATCCCGGAGGCCACCCGTATAGTTGTATCCGCAAGTCGGACTTTTAATGCCTTTGCGGCGGATTCTTCCATCAAAACGGCCAATTCGGGCCGGTATTTGCGGCACTGCGCCTCCATCCGGCCGACGTCGCGCTTCGCGCTCAGCGCGGCGACGCGCAGCCCGAGATCGTCCGCCACGTCGAGCGTCTGCCGCCCGATGGAGCCGGTGGAGCCCAAAATGGAGATGGCCTTCGTCACAGCACACCCTCCATCCACATCACAGCTGCATAGACGACCGGCGCGATGAACAGGATCGAATCAAACCGGTCGAGCACGCCGCCGTGCGTCAGGAAAATGTGGCTGTAGTCCTTGATCCCGGCCTCGCGCTTGATGAGACTCGTGGACAGGTCGCCCAGCTGGCCGAAGAGGTTCGCCACGACGCCGACCAGCGCGCAATACCAGATCGGCAGCTCCATGCTCCACACCCATTTGTAGACCAGGCAGAGCAGCACCATGCCGAGCGCGCTGCCGATCGGGCCCGCGATGAAGCCGGCCCACGTCTTGTTCGGGCTGACGTTCGGCGCGAATTTCTTATGGCCGAAGGCCATGCCGCCGAGCATGGAAAAGCTGTCGCCGATGAACGCCACGACGAACGGCATCAGCACGAACGCCGGGCCGATACTCCGCAGCAGCGCAATGCAGCCGTACATTGCCGGGAATAAAAACGCCGCCACGATGCAGACCGCCACGTCCGTGAACGGAATGGCATGTTCCGTGCCGTGGGTGCGGACGGCGAAGAAAAACAGACCCATAAGATAGAGAAAAGCAGCTGCCGGGTACAGGATTTGAGGCCAGTCGATGGCAAGCGATTTGACCGCGGTGATGGAAAAGACCATCAGGGCCGTGAGGGCTGCGTAGAGAATGGTCAGGCCGTAAAGCTCATTTGGCCGCTTACAGGCCGTATGTAACAGTTCGTAGGCCGCCGCGCCCGCGATGGCCGCGACGAGGATGCCTGTCGCGAGCGGCGGCAGGAACACCAGAACGAGGATCAGAAGCGGCACGCCGATGGCGGCCACGAGTAAACGCTGTTTCATTTCTTCACGCCTCCAAACCGCCGGTCGCGCGCCTGATAGGCGGCGATGGCACGGTCCAGCTCGGCCTCGTCAAAGTCGGGCCAGAGCACGTCTGTAAAATAATATTCACTGTACGCCGACTGCCAGGGCAGAAAGTTCGACGTCCGGATCTCGCCCGAGGGGCGGATGATCAGCTCCGGATCTGGAATCCCCGCCGTGTAAAGATAGCCGCCGAACATCGCCTCGGTCAGATCTTCCGGGCGGGCCTTGCCGTCGACGCAGTCCTGCGCGAACTGCCGCGCCGCATGAACGATCTCATCCCGGCCGCCGTAATTCACGCAGATATTGGCCTGGAAGCCGTCATAATGCGTCGAAATTTCGTCCGTCCTTGCAATGAGCGCCCGCAGCGAAGGGGAGATGCGACCCAGATCGCCGAGAATTTTCAGCCGGATGTGATCGGCCTCCATCTCGTCGATGGCCTCGTGCAGATATTTGTCAAACAGGGCCATGATGGCGCGCACCTCGTCCGCCGAGCGTTTCCAGTTCTCGGTGGAGAAGGCGTAGACCGTCAGATAGTCGAGACCGAGGTTTTTGCAGTAGGTTGCGATCCTGCGAAATGTCTCGCTGCCCGCGGCGTGCCCCGCCGTGCGCGGCAGCCCGCGCTTCTGCGCCCAGCGGCCATTGCCGTCCATGATGATGGCAATGTGCCGCGGCAGCGGCTTCGCCGCGTCCTTTTTCTCAAAAAGTGCCATAAATTCGTACCTTTCACAGCAAAAGCCGCCGAAGGCGGCTTTTGTGGTATCGTGTGTGGGATTTGCACAGCCCAAAGGCCCACGAACAGACGTGTCATTGCGAACCAGTGACCGATGTCACTGGTGTGGCAATCCCGTAGATTTTCATGGGGTCCTTGTGGGGGCCGATGCCGAGCGCAGCTGTTCGCGACGAAGGAGCGTTACAGATGCGGCCTGCCCCTTGCGGGTACTCATCGGCCCGTAACCCCGCCGCAGCGGATAGCCTCCCCTGTGAAAGGGGAGGTGTCAAAAATCGAAGATTTTTGACGGAGGGGTTGTTGCGGGCGACCAATGGTTGCACCTACGTTGCCAATTTGGGCGCGGTGGGAAATCGGGAGGTGACAATCCCTCAGTCAGCTTCGCTGACAGCTCCCTTTACACAAGGGAGCCTTTGGGCAGCCCTGCCAATTAGATCTCCATGAGCTCCTTATCCTTCTTGCCGCACATCTCGTCGACCTTCTTGACATACTTGTCGGTCAGGTCCTGGATGTCCTTTTCGGCCTTCTTCTGGTCGTCCTCGGTCAGCTCGCCCTTCTTCTGGGCCTTCTTCACGAAATCGACCGCGTCGCGCCGCACGTTGCGGATGGCGACCTTGGCGTCCTCGCCGTATTTTTTGACCTGCTTGGCCAGCTCCTTGCGGCGCTCCTCGGTCAGCTGCGGGAACACGAGGCGGATCACGCGGCCGTCGTTCTGCGGGTTGATGCCGAGATCGGAGACCTGAATGGCCTTCTCGATCGGCTTCAGCAGACCACCGTCCCACGGCTGGATGACCAGCGTCCGGGGATCGGGCGAAGAGATCGTGCCGACCTGGTTGATGGGCGTCGGCGTGCCGTAGTATTCGACCTCGATGCGGTCGAGCACCTGCGCGTTTGCGCGGCCCGCGCGGACAGCGCCGAAATCAGACGCCAGAACCTCCAGAGTTTTCTCCATTTTGCGCTCAAACTGCTTCAGATCTGCCATAATTCTTTTCTCCATTTCTGCCGCCGGAATGTGATGTAAATGGTTCGGAAACGAAAATCTCCGCCCAGCGGCACCGAGAGATTTTCGAAAGATACGTAGGAAGTCTGATTTAGTGGTTGTGGACGGCGAGAGATTTTTCGTCAAGGCAAGGTTTGAAACACGCAGACATACTTTGTGTACCCGCGAGGGGCATTGCCGCATCTGTAAGGCTCCTTCGTCGCCAACGGCTGCGCAATATTTCAAGTGTTTCAAACCGCAGCATTGGCGGAAAAGATCCGGCGTCTGGTTTACTCGGTGACGACGGTGCCGATCTTTTCGCCCATCACAACGCGGAGGATGTTCTCCGGGTCCTTCAGCGCGAAGACGAGCACGGGGATATGGTTGTCCATGGAAAGGGAAGTCGCCGTGGTGTCCATGACGGCCAGATGCTTGGCAAGGACTTCGTCATAGGTGATGGTGTCATATTTGACGGCATTGGGATCTTTCGCCGGGTCGGCAGAATAGACGCCGTCGATGTTCTTGGCCAGCAAAATCGCGTCGGCATTGATCTCCGCCGCGCGGAGCACCGCGCCCGTGTCGGTCGAGAAATAGGGGTTGCCTGTGCCGCAGCCGAAGATGACGACGCGGCCCTTCTCCAAGTGGCGGATGGCCTTGCTGCGGATGTAGGGCTCTGCGATCTTGTTCATCTCGATGGCCGTCTGGACGCGGACCTCGACGCCGCGCTGCTCCAGCCGGTCGGCCACGGCCAGCGCCTTGATGACCGTCGCCAGCCTGCACATGTGGGCGGCCCGCGTGCGCTCCCTGCGTCCGCCGCCGTCCTTCAGCCCGCGCCAGAAGTTGCCGCCGCCGACGACCACGCCGACCTGCACGCCGCGCTCGACGCACTGCCGGATGACGTCGCACACGCCGCCGATCACGTCGAAGTCGAGGCCACGGTGCGCATCGCCCGCGAGGGCCTCACCGCTGATCTTCAAAAGTACTCGCTTATATTTCGGTTCGCTCATAGAAGAAGATTCTCCCTTGTTCGCATTTGTAGTCTTATCTATTTTATACGATTTTGCCCAGAAAGAAAAGAGGGAATTTTCAATCTTGCGCACTGTTTTCATATTCTTTACATTTTTTCGCCGATTTGCGATTTTCAGATTGCCATTCCCGCCGCTATCGGTTATAATAATTCAATCGCGTAATGTGTGACCCGGAAGGAGCAAGAAGCATGGAAGACATCAGACCGATCGAAAACAAGAATTTCATCGATAACTTTATAGAAGAGGATCTCGCCGCGGGCGGCCGCTTTGAGGGGAAAAAGGTCCACACCCGGTTCCCGCCGGAGCCGAACGGATACCTGCATATCGGCCACTGCAAGGCCCTGACCATCGACTTCGGCACGGCCGAAAAGTTCGGCGGCCTCTGCAACCTCCGCATGGACGATACCAACCCCACGAAGGAAGACACCGAGTATGTCGACGCCATTCAGGCCGACATCCACTGGCTGGGCTTCGACTGGGGCGACCGGTTCTTCTATGGCAGCGATTATTTTGAAAAGGACTATGAGTTCGCGGTAGAGCTCATCAAAAAGGGCCTCGCCTACGTCTGCGACCTGACGCCGGAACAGGCGAAGGAATACCGCGGCGACATCGGCACGCCCGCAAAATCCCCGTACCGCGACCGCAGCGTTGAGGAAAATCTCGACCTGTTCGAGCGCATGAAAAACGGCGAATTCCCCGAGGGCAGCCGCACGCTGCGCGCGAAGATCGACCTGACCTCCGGCAACTTCAACATGCGCGACCCGGTCATCTACCGCATCCGCTACATGCACCATCACCGGCAGGGCGACAAGTGGTGCATCTACCCGATGTACGACTTTGCGCACCCCATTCAGGATGCGCTCGAGGGCATCACCCATTCGCTCTGCTCGCTGGAATTTGAGGCGCACCGCCCGCTTTACGACTGGGTCGTGAACAATGTCTCCGTCCCATGCCATCCGCGCCAGATCGAGTTTGCCCGCCTCGGCATTGACCACACGGTCATGAGCAAGCGCAAGCTGCGCAAGCTCGTCGAGGAGCATTTCGTTTCCGGCTGGGACGATCCCCGCATGCCGACGCTCTGCGGCCTGCGCCGCCGCGGCTTCACGTCGGCTTCCATCCGCAACTTCTGCGAGCGCATCGGCGTCGCGAAGGCGGCCAACACCGTCGAATACGCATTCCTGGAGCATTGCCTGCGTGAAGACCTGAACGACAATGCCGAGCGTGTCATGGCCGTGCTGCATCCGGTGAAGCTCGTCATCACGAACTATCCGGAGGGCCAGTCCGAAACGTTCGAGGTCGAGAACAACCCTGTCCATCCCGAGCAGGGGAGCCACACCATCACGTTCTCCCGCGAAGCGTGGATCGAGGCGGACGACTTTATGGAGACGCCCATCCCGAAGTACAAGCGCCTCACGCCGAACGGCCCGGAGTGCCGCCTGAAGGGCGCCTATCTCATCTCCTGCACCGGCTGCAAAAAGGACGAGAACGGCAATGTCGTGGAAGTCTATGCGACCTACGATCCGGACTCCCGCGGCGGCGACCCCGCCGACGGCCGCAAGGTCAAGGGCGCGACGATCCATTGGGTCGACGCGGAAAACTGCGTCGAGGCTGAGGTACGCGAGTATGACAACCTCTTCTCCGATGCGCAGCCCGACGCCGCCGAGGATTTCCTCACCTGCCTGAATCCGGATTCGCTCCATGTGCTGACCGGCTGCAAGGTCGAATCCTCGCTCGTGGAAGAAGCAAAGAAGTTCGACGCCGTGGAGGATCGCGCGGGGAAGAACGCCCCGGCCTTCCAGTTCATGCGTCTTGGCTATTTCTGCCTCGACAATCAGGACTGCCATGCCGGCCATCTGGTCTTCAACCGCAGCGTCGGCCTGAAGGACAGCTTCAAAAAATAAATGTATTAGGAAACAGCGCCCCGCCGGCCGGCGGGGCGCTGCTTTTATTACTCCAATTTTTCGCCGCAATAGGGGCAGTATTGCGAAAATGCCGGGATGCCGAGCTTGCAGTAGGGGCATCTGCCGAGCAGGATCAGCAGAACAGATCCCGCGACCAGAAGGCCAAGCATGACCCACAGGAGCGCAGTGATCTTGAACGCATCCCCGAACGCAAAGCAAAGCACCGCCGCGGCGTAAAGGATCACCATCCATATTTGTTTCCGGCTTCGTTTCATCGTTCTCACTCCTTCTGCCCATTCAGACGAACGCCGTCCCCAAAAGTTCCCTAAAGCACCATGTAGGGGCGGGCGACCCTGCCCGCCCGTTTCTATCGATCTTTTGCAGCGCTAAATAGATGTCGTAGGGGCGGCCATTGGTCGCCCGAAGGCTCCCTTTGATTGTATCAAGGGGCCGCGAAGCGGGGGCGCGGGAGTGAATGACATGCCGGTGGCATGTCAGAGCCGCGCCCCGGAATGCCCGCAGGTATTTGGCGCGGCTTGCCGCGACTGAGGGGATTAAGGTCTACGAGTCTCCACTGTACTCCGTTCATGCCTGCCCGCAACAACCCCTCCGTCAAAAATCTTCGATTTTTGACACATCCCCTTACACAGGGGAGGCTTTTCCGCTGCGGCGGGGAAGGGCAGACAGAGTCGTCCGCCCCTACAAGAGGTGCGGTGCAAATCGGAGAAGCGGGCCGATGAAGGCATCGGCCCCTACAAGGATTCCATAAAGATCCACGGGATTGCCGCACAGCGGGGAGCAGTAGTCTATTCTTGGCGCGTTAAAATATCGAGAAAACCGCGGGCGTCCGTTTGCTGCCCCCTGACAGGGGTAACAACGGCGGCGGGGATTACCCGGCTGGTGTTTCAGGCACCAGCCGGGTTTTATAATTGGCGTATAGCTGGGAATGGTTCAGGATACCATTGGGATATCTTTGTGCTGTTCCGGTTCGGCCGTTTGTCCGTTTTCCATGCAGCCAATGTCGGCGTAGTGAATTTCCACCGTCTGTGGTGCGTGTTTGGACCATTTTACTTCCTTTTCATGCACCACGATCTTCTGGATGAAGAGCCGCAGCAGCTCCGGTGTCAGCGCTTGAATGTCCGTGTACCGCTTCGCTTTATCGAGGAAGGCTGCCGTATTGCTTACCGTTTCTTTCAGCCGCTGGATCTCTGCTTCTCGCTGTGGAAGAGCTTCTGTCAGCTTTGCCTGTTCATCGGTGTAACTGGCAGAGAGCAGCTGGAACTGTTCTGCCGTGATGCGCCCCAGTACGC
>CAJMLC010000043.1 GCA_905214155.1 uncultured bacterium
GGTGCGTTGGGAGTTTTCAGATACACCCTAGGCGTCCAACTTCATTTTACAATCGACCTTCAGAAAATCGTGGTACATGAAAAGGAAGTGAAGTGGTCCAAGCACGCACCGCAGACCGTAGAGATCCACTACGCCGACATTGGCTGCACGGAAAACGGGAAAACAGCAGAACCGGAACAGCACAAAGAAAGCCAGATGGCATCCTGAACCATCCCCGGCCATAGGCCAACAAACCCCGGCCGCCGTGGTTGCCCCTCTCAGGGGGGCCGCAGACGTGCCGGGGCTGATCTTTGCATTATAACTGTATTCCGTTCAGATAGACAGCTCTGCGGGCCAAATCTCCATCGCAGACGACGAAGTCGGCCAGCTTGCCAGGTTCGATCGAGCCGACTCCCGCTTCGCACCCAAGCTCTTTTGCGGGAATCAGCGTTGCGGAGAGGATGGCCTGCTCCTTCGGGATGCCGAACTCCACGGCTTTTCTCATGCAGTCATAGAGATTCGTCGCCGAGCCCGCGAGTGTGCCGTCTGCCAGCTTGGCCACGCCGCCCGAGAGGAACACATCCTGTCCGCCGAGCGTGTACTGTCCGTCCGGCATCCCGCAGCAGCGCAGTGCGTCGGAGATCAGGCAGATGCGCCCCGGAAACAACTTGAACGCCATGCGCACCGCGCTTGGGTGAATATGCTGCCCGTCGCAGATCAGCTCCGCGACCACGTTTTCACGTTCACTGCCCGCGCCAATGGGTCCGGGCTTGCGGTGGTGGATGCCGGGCATGGCGTTATACAGGTGCGTCAGGTGGGATGCGCCCGCGCCAAATACCGCCGATGCCTCTTCATAGGTGCAGTCGGTGTGCGCGATGGAGACGGTGCAGAGCTGGGACGCTTTTTCGGTAAATTCGACCGCGCCAGGCAGCTCCGCCGCCACGTCCGCAATGCGGATGAGTCCCTCGGAGACGTCATAAAGCCGTTTGAACGCTTCAAAATCTGGCAGTCTCAGGTAGTCGCCGTTCTGCGCGCCCTTTTTCTTTTCGGAGAAGAACGGCCCCTCCATCTGGATACCCATGAGACGCGCACAGCCCTCCGGCTGCGCCTTTTTAAGCTGCACAGCCGTTTTGTACGCCGTCTCCAGCACGTCGTAGGGAAGCGTCATGGACGTTGGCGCAAAGCTCGTCACGCCGTTCTCGGCGAGATAGCGCGCCATTTTCACAAGGCCGTCATAGTCACCGTCGGAGAAATCCGCGCCGGAGTTTCCGTGGTTGTGCACGTCGATGAGACCGGGGATGACGTACTGGTTCTCCAGATCAATCCCATCCCCCGTGGGAACCAAGGTCAGGACTTCCGTGAATCTGCCGTCCTCCACGCGGAAGGAGCCGTGTTGGAACTGCCCGTTGACAAAAATATGGGCGTTTTTGAAAAGCATCCTCTACCCTCTCCGTTCTTTTCCGCACTCAGAAGAACAATACGTCCACATTCGGATGCAGCTGCAGGATCGAGGCCGGGACCTCCGGGCGGACCGGGCCGCCGATCGCCTGTTTCAGAATGGCGTGCTTCTCCGGGCCATTGCAGAGCAGAAGAATGTGCCGCGCGCCCATGATACAGCGCAGGCCCATCGTCAGGGCCGAGGCCGGGACCTTCGCCGGGTCGCCGCCGAAAAAGCGGGCATTTGCCGCAAGTGTGGAGGGGTCCAGCTGTACCAGGTGGCAATCGACGGCAAAGCTGTCACTCGGCTCGTTGAAGCCGATGTGGCCATCAAAGCCAATGCCAAGCACCTGAAGATCAAGGCCGCCCGCGGCGGTGATCGCTGCGTCGTAGCGGCGGCATTCCTCCTCCGGGTCTTTGGCGCAGCCATCCATCAGGTGGGTCTGTGCGGCAGGAATGTCGACCTTGGAGAACAGATAGCGCTTCATAAACGCATGGTAGCTTTCCGGGTGTTCGGCCGAGAGGCCATAATATTCGTCCAGATTGAACGTCGTCACGCGGCGGAAGCTGATCAGCCCCTCCTGATAGAGCTGCGCCAACCCGTCGTAGAGGCCGATCGGCGTGGAGCCGGTCGCAAGGCCAAGAACGCTGTCCGGCTTCTGCCGGATCTGCGCCGCGACGGAAAAGGCCGCGTAACGGCTCATGGCTTCGTAACTGTCAAACTGTCTGACATTCATGTCTTAAAAACTCCTTTACTTCCTCCCGCGTCGGGATGGCCGCAATCACGCCGCGGCGCGTCACGCTCAACGCGCTCGACGCGCAGGCATAGCGGACTGCCGCCATAAACTCGTCCCCAGCGAGAAGGCGGGCGCAGAGCGCACCGTTGAAATTATCGCCGGCGCCAGTGGTATCCACGGCGGAGACGGGGAAGGCGGGCCGGTAAAAGCCCGGTTGACCGGCTTTCTGCGCATAAACGCCCCTGCTGCCCAGCGTGATGACACCGGCTCCGCAGCCGCTGCGCAAAAGGGCCTGCGCAACATCCTCGACCGGTGCGCCGGGCAGGCCGGTGATCGTCTGCGCCTCGCCCCAGTTGGGCGTGACCAGATCGCAGAGGGAGAGCAGCGCGTCCGGAAGCAGGCGCGCAGGCGCCGGATTGAGCACAGTATAGAGCCCATGCCGCCGCGCGATCGTGAGAAAGCGCAGAAGCGGCTCGTCCGGCATTTCGCATTGCAGCAGGATCGCACTGCATTTTGCGATCTCCTCTTCCAGCGAGTCGGCCATCTCGGACGTCCAACAGGCGTTTGCGCCTTGCTCGACGATGACCTCGTTTTCGCCCTGCGCGTCGCTGACGACTGCAGCGAAGGCCGTGGGCTGTCCCGCGACGGTAAGGCAGGCAAAATCTGTCAGGCCGTCTTGCCGGAAAACGTCCGGCGCATCCTTGCCGTAGGCGTCGTCGCCGACAGCGGCGGCATAAAAGACCCGTGCGCCGGCGCGCAGCGCGCCGATGGCCTGATTATAGCCCTTGCCGCCCTGCTCAAAAATGAGGCCGCGGCTGCGGACGGTCTGCCCCGGCTGAGGCAGGCTGTCGAGCCGAAAGAGCGCGGACATGCCGTACAGGCCGACAACGGCCAGGCGTTGTTCCATTCTGTCCGCCTCCTTTACAGATGCCGGACGCGCGGCAGATATTTTTCCACCATCTCGGCATTATACCGGTCTCCGCCGCTGACGTTGCCGCTCTTGAAGACCGGCGGCTTGATGCCGCGCCGGTCAAGCTCTTCGCAGGCGGCGAGCATCATGGAATTGACAATGTAGAACCCGACGATGCTCGACACCGGGCCGGCCTTGACCTCGCCGTCCACGGGGATGACCGCGTCGCCATGGGGCACGTGGTTGTCGATGCAGATGTCGCAGAGGTCGCACAGGTGGCGGCCCTCACGATCACGGCTCGGGTCGGCAAAATAGCTTGAAGAAGTGATCGCAACGACGACCGCGCCGCGCTTGCGCGCCTCCTCGGCCATCTCGATCGGGAAGCTGTTGATGCCGGAGCTGGACGAAACGAGGAACGTGTCGCCGGGTTTGATGGTATATCGGCCGATGACCAGCGGCGCATAGCCGCTCATACGCTCGATGCGGCTGCTTTTGCTCGCGCCGGCATGGAGCATGGCACTCTCTTCAAACAACGGGTCGATCGGAACAAGGCCCCCGGCGCGGTAAAACAGCTCCTCGCCCAGCATGTGGGAATGGCCGCAGCCGAAAATATGGACCAGTCCGTCCGCTTCCACCGTATCCGCGATGCAGCGGCCCGCCTGTCTGATCTTTTCCTCCTCCGTTTCAAAAACGGTGTCGATCAGTCCCTTCACAATGTCGTGATATTGTGATGTAAACACGGTTGCACCCTTTGAAAAGGCATCGTATCCTTTTCCTTTCTCCCGAATATGGGTTAAACTACCGTCTTGGCAAGCGATAGTCCGTGCAGCCGGGTCAGAGGTTGTAAAGTTCGATATGGAATCTGTACTTGTCGCTGCGGTATTTGGAGACGACATACTCGATCGGCCGGTCACTGGCGTCGAAGGTCTGGCGGCACATCAGAAGCGCCACCGAGCGGCCCGGATCGCCGAGCAGCTTGGCCTCCCACTCCGGAATGTCGGCGACCTCAAGGCTCTGCACCGCGCGGCGCGGCACGAGGCCCAGCTCATCACGCATAAAGCTGTAGAATGAGCCGCCCGTATACTTGTCCAGCATCGGGTGGAACAGCTTGTCGTTGAGATAGGAGGTCTCGATAGCCATCGGCTCGCCGTCCGCCAGACGCAGACGCCGGAAGAGGATGACCGGGGCCCCGGGGGCGAGATCGAGCTTTTCGGCGATCTCCGCACTGGCCGCCACCTGCTCGGTGAGCAGGATGCGCGAGCCCGCGGTCATCCCGCGCGAGAGCATATCCTCGGTGAAGCTCGTCAGGCGCGTGAGCACCTGCGTGATCTTGTTCTGCGGTCTCCGGAGGAAGGTTCCCTTCCCCTGGATGCGGTAGACCGCTCCCTCGTCCTCCAGCTCTTTGATCGCTTTGCGTACCGTGACGCGGCTGACATCGTAGCGCTCGCACAGCTCACGCTCCGGCGGCAGGCAGGCGCCGTCGTCCAAGGCCCCGCTCTGAATGCTGCCCAGCAGCAGATCCTTGATCTGTTGGTATTTCGGCTTTCCCGTTTTGGTTTCCATCTACTCACTCTCCATCGTTCCATAAGATAGCAATATCAGGAAGTACCTTCATTATACAGCATATTCAGGCGTAAAGCCACAAAAATAAGTACAATTTCTCATTGCTTTTTCAATATCTGACCCGGCCGCGCGCCGGTTTTCACGCCGCCGCGCAAAACGGCCTGTCCATTTACAAAGACAGTCTCCATCCCCACAGCCAGACGCTGCGGAGCGGAAAAATCAGCCAGATCCCGGAAGGCATCCGCTTGAAAAATCGCAAGATCCGCCTGATAGCCGGGCAGGAGCAGGCCCCGCCCTTGCAGGCCGAATCGTTCGGCCGTCCGGCCCGTCATTCTGGCGATCGCCAGCTCCGGTGCCATCTGACCGTCATGCACATAGGTGCGGTAAAAATGCGCGAACGCGCCATAGCGCCGTGGGTGCGCAGCCCCGGTGGAGAACAGTCCGTCGCTGCCAAGCACAGTCAGCTCGTGCGCAAGGATCCGATCCACGTCCGCACGGCTCATACCGCGGATCGTGACACTGACCGCCCCGCGCTCCCGCAGAAGCACCCTGGCCAGCGCGCGCAGCGGCGTACAGCCCCACGCGTGCCCCAGCTCCGCGATCGAACGGTCCAACACCTGTCCGTCACCGGAGGCCAGCGAGGCAATGATCAGATTGTCCCACGTGCAGGATGCACTCAGATTCTCCCAGCCGGGCACGCCCGTCTTCAGATCACGTTCCATGCACGCAAGCGCCGCCTCGTCCGCAAGCAGCTCCATCGTCCGCTCCACGCCGCCGGACAGCGCCCATGGCGGCAGGAGGACCAGGCCCGTGGAACAGGCTGCATCGTAAGGGTAGGCGTCCAGCCCGACACGAAGTCCTTCGCGCCGCGCCTGCTCCGCCAGCGCCAGCGATGTCCGGCTGAGGCCCCAGTTGCGAAGGCCCATCACCTTGTGGTGCGAGAGCTCGACACGGACGCCGGTCTGCCGGGCGATGGAGAAGATCTCCTCCATCGAATCGGGCAGGGCCGCGCCTTCGTCGCGCAGATGGACCGCGAGAATGGCGTCATGCCGCCGGACGGTCTCCGCCAGCGCAAGAAACTCTTCCCGCGCCGCCGTCGAGCCCGGCGAATAGATCAGCCCCAGCGAGAGGCCGAGCACGCCCTCGGCGAGCTGCTGATCCAGCAGGGTGCATTCCGCCGCCGTTTCCGCCGGATCCGGCCGCCGGTCGCCCGCGCCCATGACCGAAGCGCGGAGCGCACCGTGGCCCACAAGAAAGGCGACATTCAATGGAAGGATCCCCGCGGCGGCCGTCTGATAGCCCGCAAAGCTGTCCCAGCCGTCCTCCGCCCGATAGGGACCCATGACGCCCTGTGCATAGCGCAGGTGCGCCTCGCGGCCTTCCCCGCGAAGGGGGAAGGCGGAGAAACCGCAGTTGCCGCAGACGCAGCTTGTGACGCCCTGATAGAGAAAACAGTCTGTCTCCTCAGGCCGGAGCGCCGCCAGATCGGCATGGGTATGCGCGTCGATGAAGCCCGGCGTGACCGTCAGCCCGGAGGCGTCGATGATCTCGCGCGCGGGCAGCTCCGGCCCGCCGACCGCACTGATCTTCCCGTCCGTGATGTCCACGCAACCGGAAAAGGGTGCGGCGCCGGTGCCGTCGATGAGTGTCCCGCCCCGGATCTGGATGTCCGGCAGGCGCATCGGATCAGAGCTTGACCGGCGCGCCGGTCTTCAGCGACTCATTGATCGCGCAGGCGATGCGGGTCGGCTCGATGGCATCCTTGAGGGTGATGCAGGGCTCTTTATCGTTCAGAACGCAGTCGGCAAAATGGGCCACAGACTGCTCGACGCAGCCGGTGGTGCGGCCGCCGAACATCGGGTTGACGTAGACGGTGGCGCGGTTGGCGTGCTCGAACGGTTCGTTGAACTCCGGCTTGTAGATCTGCAGGCCCTGATAGGTCAGGTTGATGTAAGCGGTGCCCTCGGTGCCGACGAGGCGGACGAACTGGTCATTCAGGCCGTCGAAGGTCCGGGGAAGGATCCAGTTGGAGTCGAAGAGAACGCTCGCGCCGTTGTCGAACGTGACCATTGCCTGCACAGAGTCTGGCGTGTCGACGCCGATGGACGTCAGCTTCTTTTTCTGCTGGCGGGCATAGACCTCGACAGCCTCGTGGCCGATGATCCAGCGGACCGCATCGATGTTATGGATCATGACGAAGTAGACCGGGGAGCTGTCCTTGGCCCAGCGGAGCATCTTGGTGGGGACGCTGATGGCGTCGTCGATGCGGGCATAGCCCTGCACGATCTCACCCAGTTCGCCGTTTTCCATGGCGAGCTTTGCATCGCGGAAGCGCGGGATGAAGCGCATGAAATAGTCGACCATGAACTTCTTGCCGGACTTCGCCGCGGCCTCAGCGATGGCCTCACAGTCTTCCATCGTGGTGGCGCAGGGCTTTTCGAGGAAGACGTTCAGGCCGGCAGCGAAGCAGTCGCACGCGACCTGCCGGTGCAGGAAATCGGGCGTGGCGACGGAGGCAATGTCCAGCCGTTCGTTCTGGATCATTTCTTTGTAGTCCGCGTAGATCTTAGCCTGGATGCCGTATCGGTCAGCGATCTCCTGGGCACGGGCAGTATTGAGATCTGCGATGGCGACGACCTCGGCATAGGGATTCTGATGCCAGGCGGAAACGACGTTCTCGCCCCAGCCGCCGATGCCGATCATGCCGATCTTCAGATGGTTCATCATGGTATGATTCCTCCTTCACAAGGGGGCGGTGCTCAGCACCAGCCCTCGTCCTCCAAGAACAGCTTTGCTTCGGACGCGACCATATCGAAGTCCGCAAGGCCCAGGCCGCCCGGATCGCCGACGCCGGCGAGGCCGCCGTTCTGCCAGCCTTCCCACTCGACCGCGCAGTAGCCGTCGTAACCGACTTCCTTCAGGCACTCGCCGATCTCACGGAAGTCGACGTAGCCGCCGCCGTACCAGACGTGCTGGCTCTGGATGATATTCGGGAAGCCGACCTCATCCTTGACATGGACGCAGTTGATGTGCTTGCCGAGCTTGCGGATGGCCTCGGGGATGGGCATCTTGGGCTTGACCGTGGTATAGAACGTGCCGGTGTCGACGGTGACATAGACGTTGTCCATGCCGACCTCGTTGTACAGCTTGAACCACTGGTCGACGGAGTTGATGAGCGTGCCCTGCAGGATCTCGACCGAAATGGTCATGTTCTTCTGCTTGGCGTACTCGGCGCATTCCTTGACACCGGAGACGATCATATCCCACGCTTCCTTGCGGGTCATGATGTTGTAGAGGGCGGGATCATAGAAGCCCTGCGCGATCAGGGAGCAGACGGTGTCCGCACCGAGGTAGGCCGCGGCGTCGATGGCCTGCTTCATGGTGTTCAGACCGGCGGTACGGTCGAAATGGCGCGGAGTGACAAAGGTAGCATGTGCACCGATGGAGGCCAGGTGGACGCCGGTCTCATCGAGGGCCTGCTTGAAGGCGGCCAGTTCGGAGTCATACTTTTCAGGCGGGATCTCCTGGATCTTGGAGAAGACGACGTCCATGCCGGTATAGCCGTGCTCTTTCACCTTGTGCACCAGCTCGCAGAGGCGCAGCTTGCCCCAGCTGTTGACGGCGCAGCCGCAGATTTCCAGACGGCCCCAGGGCATGTTTGCCCAAACTTCCATAGAGAGCTTCAGATGTGCCATGTTTCATTCCTCCAATAATTTTAATAAGGTAAAATGGTGGATGGTGGATGATGTTTGTATTGCAGCGCAGCAGAGGTGCAGGAGCAGTGTGCCGCCGCAGGCTCTGGCGGGTGCATCAAATGGGGGGTGGGAATATTGTTCGAAAGAATATCCGACGATTCGTTCGGCAAGGAATTACTTTTTCTTGCTGCGCATGCAGCCAAATCCAATGGCCAACACAATGATGAGGCCCTTGATCATCATCTGGACATAGGTGTTCATATTGATCATGTTCAGGCCGTTGGTGATCATCGTGAGGATGAAGACGCCAAGGAGCGTGCCGCCGAGGCTGCCGGTGCCGCCGGCGACGCTGATGCCGCCGAGGACGGAGGAGGCCACAGAGTCCATGTCGAAGCCTTCGCCGTTATAGGGGTGGCCGCCGTTGAGGCGGGCCGTGAGCATGACGCCCGCGATGCCGGCGAGCATGCCGCTGAGCAGATAGACCCGCACGCGGTATTGGTTCGCGGAGACACCGGAGAGGTAGACCGCTTCGGAGTTGCCGCCGAGGCCGTACGTCACGCGGCCAGTCATGGTGTATTTCATCACGACGAGGAAGATCGCGTAGATGACAACGATGATGTAGCCGGAGACCGGGATACCGAGCAGCTTGCCGCGGCCGATGAGGGCGGTGAGGCCGTTTTCGGCGGGAAGGTTGATGCCGTAGCCCTTGGTATAGAGCAGGCAAAGGCCCTGATAAGCCATCGAGGTCGCCAGCGTAGCGATGATGGGCGGGATCTTGACAAACGTGACAAGCACACCGTTGATCGTGCCGCAGAGCATACAGGCGACGATCGCGATCAGCGCGGCGAGGACCCAGTTCATACCATGATCGGTGATGAGCGAGGCCGTGAGGACCGTGCTCAGGCTGACGACCGGCGCGACGGACAGGTCGATGCCGCCGGTGATGATGACAAGGCTCTGCGCGATGGCCACGACGGAGAGCACGGCACCCTGCCGAATCAGGTTGGTCAGGTTATTTTTCGTAAAGAACGTATTGCTCGCCACGCTCATGACAATGACAACCACCACAAACGCGACCAGCGCGCCGAGAATGGATGATTGTTTCAATTTCTTCCACGTGTTTTTCACAGATAAGTTAGACTGCATATCGCATCATCTCCTCCACAGTCGCGTTCATCGGCAGCTCAGCGGTGACCTTGCCCTGTCCCATGACAAGGATCCGATCGCTGACCAGCTGGACTTCCTCCAGCTCAGAAGACACAAAAATGATGCTCTTCCCTTCGTCCGCCAGCTGGCGGACGAGTGCGTAGATCTCACTTTTGGCGCCGACGTCGATGCCGCGCGTCGGCTCGTCCATCAGAATAATAGAGCTGTTTGCCGCCAGCCATTTGGCGATGACGACTTTTTGCTGGTTGCCGCCGGACAGGGCGCCGACAAGGCTCTTCGAGCCGCTGGTCTTCAGGCGAAGTCGCCTGGTCATGGTGTCCACCGTCTTCGCGCGTTCACTCACGCGCAGCAGGCCAAAACGGCTGAAGGACGGCATACAGGAATAGATCATGTTGTCCTCCACGCTCATCTGGAGCAGAAGGCCCTCGTTTTTCCGGTCTTCAGACATATAGGCGATGCCCATGGAGACCGCTTTTTTCGGCGTCATCTCTCGGCACACCTTGCCGTGGATGGCGATCATACCGGAATCCGGATGATAGGCGCCGAAGATGGTTTTCAAAAGCTCGGTGCGCCCCGCACCGACCAGTCCCGCCAGGCCGAGAACCTCGCCCTCGTGGAGCTGGATGCTGACATGGTCGAGCCGGTTGCCGAGGCAGACATCCTTCGCCTCCAGGACCACCGGACCGGAGCAATTCGCCTCGCGCGCGGTAAGCTCGACAGTCTTGACGTTGATCATCATGTCGACCAGCTGATCCTTGCCGGTGATCTGTTCGCGGGAGAGCGTGCCAATGAGGACGCCGTCACGTAGAACGGTCACGCGGTCAGAGATCTCGAGGACCTCGTCGAGCCGGTGCGAGATGAAGATGATGCTGACGCCGCTGGCCTTGACGCGCTCGATAACGCGGAACAGGTCGCGCGTCTCCTCGTTCGTGAGCGAGGCCGTGGGCTCGTCCATGATGACGATCTCGGTCTTTTTCACGATCGCGCGGACGATCTCGACGAGCTGCTGCTGGGCGATGGAGAGGCTCGAGATCTTCTGTTTGCCCTTGATGTCGTCACTGAGCATCGACATGGCCTCGTCAGCCATCCGATTCATCCTGTCCCAGTCGATCCGCCCGGCCTTTTTCGGATAGCGGCCAAAGTAGATATTCTCCGCGACCGTCAGATCCGGGAAGAGCTTGAGCTCCTGATGGATCATGGCGATGCCGTGCTCGAGCGCGGTGATCGGCGAGGTGATATGGACAGTTTTGCCGTTTCGCAGGATCTCGCCGCTGTCCATCGACAGTCCGCCGGACAGGACGTTCATCAGCGTGGATTTACCGGAGCCATTCTGGCCGATGAGTGCATGAACCTCGCCCTTCTGCAGGCTGAAGTCCACATGATCCAGCGCATGGGTGCCGGGGAACTGTTTGTCGATCTGCTTCATTTCCAGCAGGATTTGTTCTGAAGCCACCGTCTGTTCCGCCCTCCTTTTCTTGCTGTATTGACGCCGGCCCCTGCGCGCCGGGATGCGTCCCGGCGCGCAGAGCGGCAGAAATGCTTACTTGTGCAGGTTCTTATAGATGTCGTAGGACGCGGCGTTGTCCGGAGTGACGACGATGGTCTCCAGCTCGAACAGCTCGCCCTTCTGATAGCTGTCGCCCTCTTCCAGAGACTTCAGGAATTCTGCAACGGCGCGGCGGCCGAATTCCGGAGTGTTCTGGCCATAAGCACAGGAGAGCGCCATGTTGCCGCCCGCGAGCAGGTCGGCCTCAGCCTGCAGGCCGTCAACGTCGACGACGCTGACAGAGTTGGTGTCGATGCCGAGGTTTTCCATGGCGGCGTAGCCGGCGGGAATACCGAAGCCGTTGAAGCAGAGGATGGCCTTTGCATCCGGGCAAGCCTGGAGCATGTTTTCAATGGCAGTGGTGCAGGCGGCGACGGAGTTTTCGGTGACCATGACTTCGTTGGCGATCGTTACATCGGGATACTTTGCGATAGTGTCCTTATAGCCGTTGATGCGGTCGATGACGTCGGATGTCTGCATGCCGTTGAGAATGAGGACGTTGCCTGCGCCGCCGATCTGCTGCATGGCATATTCGGCTGCCCCGCTGGCGGCGGTATAGTCGTCGGACTTGATGGTGCAGAGGACTTCATAGTCGCCTTCCGCCAGCTCAGAGGAGATGACGACGACGGGGATGCCGGCTTCGTTGGCCAGCTTGACGCCTTCGATGCTGCCGGAAGGATCGTCCGGGGTCAGGAAGATGACGTCGACGCTCTGGGCGATGAAGTTTTCGATGATGGCGAGCTCACCGGCCGTGGACAGCTCGGAGTCTGCACGGAGGATGGTGCCGTTGTTGGAGGCCGCACCCTCTTCGAGGCCCATTTCGATGGCATCAAAGAAGTCGTTGGCGGAGTGGCAGGCATAGCCGCCGACCCAGGCCTTGGCCTCTTCCGCGGGCTCCGCAGCGGTATCGTTGGTGGAGGGAGTCTCCGCTGGAGTGTTATCCGTCGCGGGGGTATCGGTCTTCGCGGTGTCGTTTGCGGGCGCCTTGCTGCTGCAGGCGGCCATGCTGAGGATCATCAGTGCTACAAGAACCAGTGCTAAGATCTTTTTCATATCATTTCCTCCTAAGTTTTTTGGGATCTCTTGTCGTCTCCCGATGGCTCGATCGTACCATTTGTATTTGTTTCTGTCAATGCAGAAAATAAGACATTTTGTATTTTCTTCGTCTTTCCCAAAAATGAAAGTCTGTTTTTGGATAACCTGCATAATACCTCTCATTTTTCGTAATTATGTTTGATCCAGGTCCTAATATATTCGTTTTTTCATGGATATTGAGAGGAAATAGCATTGGATCATTCGGGTGTTTGCATCGAGCAGCTGGCAGCAAATAATACATCATGTCTTATTTGAACTTTGCTATAAAAGAGACCAACTGTCTTGTGACGTCTCCATGAGCAGACGGGTGATGGGTGTCCGCAGGGTCGATGAGGGCATCGGCCACTACAGGGTGCAGTGCAAAATTGAAAGGGTGGGTGGACAGGGTCGTCCGCCCCTACAAAGCGCAGTGAAGGCCGGAAGGCACAGGCCATCTTTTTCGTGAAAAAAGTGCTTTACTTTTTGGGGGTTCTATGGTATCTTAAACAAGATGGCGCACTAGCGCTGGAAACCCCTCTCTCAGTTCTGGGACAACGCCGGATTTTCACATCGGCACACACCTGACCCACCACTTAGAGCGCGGGAACATTTATTTTGAAAGGTGGAAACACAACTATGATGCGCAAAGAAGAAAAGACCGCGATCATCGAAAAGTACGCGACCCATCCCGGCGACACCGGTTCGCCCGAGGTCCAGATTGCCGTTCTGACCCATCGGATCAACGACCTGAACGAGCATCTGCGCGAGCACAAGCAGGACAACCACTCCCGCCGTGGTCTGCTGATGATGGTCGGTAAGCGCCGCAGCCTGCTGGACTATCTGGCCAAGAAGGACATCA
>CAJMLC010000044.1 GCA_905214155.1 uncultured bacterium
CAGGAGTTCCTGATGAACGAGGCCCGTTACAGCCGTCTGACCCGCGAGTTCCCGGAGCGCGCCACCGTCCTGTTCGCGAAGAACGAAGAGAACGCCAAGGAGCGCTACGAGCACCTGCTCAAGCTCATCGACCTGTACGACAAATAATCCATCGCACCATCGCCCCGATACCCCGCGGTATCGGGGCGATTTTTCCCCACACATTTGCCGCGAAAGGAGTCCATTATGAAACGACGCATGCTCGCGCTCCTGCTTCTGCTGCTCTTTGCGCTCACGGTCTCCGCCGGGGCCGTCAGCCTCTATGTCGACACCGACCTCATCCAGACCGACGTCCCGCCCACGATCGTCGACGGCCGGACGCTCGTCCCCATGCGCGCCATCTTCGAGGCGCTCGGCGCGGAGGTCGACTGGGACGGCGAGACACGGACCGCCACCGGCACGCTCGGCGAGCATACGGTCTCCATCCAGGTCGGCGCGAAGACCGCTCTCGTCGACGGCCAGACGCGCACACTCGACGTTCCGGCTCAGATCATCCAGAACCGCACCATGGTCCCCGCCCGCTTCATCTCCGAGGCGCTCGGCTGCACAGTCGCCTGGGACGGTGCCACGCAGACCGCCGCCGTCGCCAATCAGCTCGCCGACACGCACATCTACGTTACCCGCACCGGCAAGCGGTATCATTTTGACGGCCACTGCAACGGCGGCACCTATACCGAGACCACGCTGGCCGACGCGATGGGCCGCGGCCTCACGCCCTGTCAAAAATGCGTGAAATAATATCGATCCAAAAAACGCGCCAAATCAAGATGATTTGGCGCGTTTTTGTGCATACTACGTCTGAGGTGATTTCAACATGTCAGACAAACGGACGCCTATTCCCATCCCCTATCCGGACAAGCCCGGCTTTTCCTACGATCCCACGCCGATGACGCATCCGTTCCCCGGCCAGCCGGAGGACTGCTTCGACCTGGTCAACCAGTACGGCACCTATAACATCCAGCGCACCGCCGACACGGAAAACTTCTTCCCCGCCATCGCGCAGGGCCTGCCCAAGGACGCCAGGCTGCAAAACCGCCCCGAGGAATAACAGATCGCCGCACGGCCCGGTGGGCCGTACGGCTTCTTGTTTTATCTCGTCTTCTATGTCAGAACAGATTGCCGTTTTCATCAAAGACCATTGGCTGTGCTTCCGTCAGAATCTTCACATTCGCCATGTTCTTCGCATCTAGGAGCAGCGCTTCGGAGATCCACATCTCACTCAGCTGCTCTGTATTCACAATGCGCACGATCTTTGCTTTGCTCCGGTCCTGGCAACGGCAGGCATAGATGGCAAGACGCATCGCGTCATAGTCATTTTTCATCACGATTGGGATCTTTGACGGATGCAGCAATGTCGACGTAATGCTGTTCGGGTAGGTTTTCGCAAAATCGATCTGATCAAACAGCCTCTGCGTTGTAATGTCCGCAAGCCCTACACCGCATGCATTCCCGTTTGTCTCCTTTGTCAGGCTCAGATACGCACAGCATGTCGCCTGAACGGCGATCTCCTTTGTGATCGGATTTGGAAAGCGCCCTGTAATATTCGGGTCTGCACCGCCGCCGCTGATCTCCTTGCCGATCTCATCTACGATCAGGACATCCAGCTTCTTGAACGGGATCTGTGCAATCCGCCGATATGCATATTGCAGAATTTTCGGCTCTTCCTGAAATATCTCTTCCTTTGTCAACGCCTGGATCATACAAAGCTTGTAATCCGCATTCTCCACCAATCCTAACCCAAACAGGATATTTACATGATCCGCCACGAAATGCGAAAACATCTCGATCCGGCGCGGCAGATGTTCCGGCCCGAGGCGATGACAGCTTTCAGCACCCTTTTGCTTTCCGAGGCCGATCACCATCATCTTCACGAGTCCGCTTTCATAGGTCGATGAAAAATCCGTGTGCGGCTTGATACGTCCAACCAGAATGACACCGTCCGCTTCCACTGCAAACTTGTCAGCATAGACCGGGTCGCCGTTGTCCGCTGTAGCCACCTGCCGGACCTCCATCGTTGCTCGGATCGGACAACCGATAAACGCTTCTGTCACACCAAGGTGTGCCAATACCTCGCGCTGTCCCTCCGCAGTTGCGCCACCGTGACTCCCCATCGCCGGGATGACAAATGGTTCTGTACCCATTTCTTGAAGCTGGTGTACAAGTTCCCGGATGACAATGTGAATATCTGCAATGCCCCGGCTTCCACACGTCACGGCGATTTTCATTCCTGGGCGCAGTTTTTCACGGATCGCCGCGCGTTCCAGTTCTTCCCTGATTTTAAAGCCAATATTCGCCACACAGCTTGCATCAAAGGATTGCCGGATCTTCACGAACCGTGGCAACTGAATCGGCGCAAGCATCGTTTCCAGAATCGGAATATCCATGCGTTCCCCCTGCTGTTTACTGCAGCGTCCGGTTGACGATGTTCTGGCAGCGTTCTCCGCGCAGGATCGCGCAAACGCCGTCAAGCGCCTCATCCACCATGTTCTTCCGCGCTTCCATAACATTGCTTCCGATGTGCGGCGTAATGACCACATTCTCGATCTCTGCCAGTTCCTCCGACACATTCGGTTCGAACTCATACACATCCGTTGCGGCACCACGGATTTCGCCGGTCTTCAGCGCTGTTACCAGATCGTGCTCCGACATGATCGGTCCGCGCGCCGCATTGATAAAGTATGCCGTTTTCTTCATCTTTTTGAATGCCGCCAGATCCATCAGATGATGGTTCTCCGGCGTATAGGGCGCATGGCAGCTGACAACATCCGCCTCGGCCAGCAACTCGTCAAAGCTGACGTGACGTACGCCCAGCTCCGCTTCCCGTTCTGCCGTCTGCGGAAACGGATCATAATAGATCACATTCATCCCCAGCCCCTGTGCCCTGCGTGCAACGGCCTGCCCGATACGTCCAAAGCCAAGGATCCCCATGGTCTTCCCGAACAGAAGCATGTCCCGGTCAAAGAACATGGAGGTACGCATGTGCCTCGTCTGCCGCAGCTCCTTGTCATACATTACAACGCCTTTTGTGATTGCCATCATGATTGCCACGGCCAGCTCCGCTGTCGGCTCTGTGACCGTGGTCGGCGTGTTGACAACGAAAATATGATGCGCTGTGCAGCATTCCACGTCGATATTGTCATAGCCCACACCATAGTTGGCCACGACCTGCATTTTCTTTGCTTTTTCGATCAATGTCTGTTGGAATGGGAATGCAAGGATCGTGAACATCGCATCATAGTCCGCGATCATATAGACAATTACAACACGTCCCGTTCCGTTGCTGTCTGCGATGGCATAGTCCGCGATCGCGTTGCCGATCTGGACGGGATCACTGGTGTTGTTATAGAGCAGGTTCAGCGACTCGACCGGGCCTTCCACGTCGGAAGCATGGATGCCGACAGTAGGAATACCATAGCTGAGTGCCTCTTCGATCAACGTCTGCAGATCCTGCGCGTCCGCAGAGGTCACGATGCCGTCACACCCGGTGGCAATGGCCTGCGAGAAGCAGGAGCGAATCACAGAATAGTCGCCCTGGCCGTCCATGATGACGTAATCCCAACCGGCCGTCTCGCACGCTTCGGCAACCTGGTCACCCCAGAGTGCTTCGCCGCCGTTGGAAGAATCCTGGTTGATGATGCAGATCTTTTTGCCTTCTGCGATCTTCGGGCCGGTCGTCGGGCCAGTCCACTCGGTCCAAGCGCTCTGTTCCTGTTCAAAGGAGGCAATGCACTCAGCAATCTGCTCGGCATAAGGATTCTCAGTCGGCTCCGCATCAGTTGTCTCTTCCGCAGAGTTCGTGTCCGCAGGTGCCGCATCTGTCTTCGTCTCGGTATCCTGTGCGGGCGTGGTTTCCTTTGATGCACAGCCAGTCATTAGGCTGGCCAGTATCAGCAGGGCAAGGAGCATTGCGATGAGTTTTTTCATGGTGTGTCCCCTTTCAAATTCTTTGAGTAATTTGCATAAGCACATCACTCATTACGCTTAAATTTTAGTGCAGGATTGCCTTGGTTTCCAGCTTGCTCATTTCCGAATAGTGTTTAAATTTAAGACGTATTTCATTATTTTGTCGTTATTTCACGAATCCTCAAAAAATATGTTTTATTTTAAAACACCGTTTGTGTAGAAATACACGCCTGTTCACCGCCTGCAACGTATGGCGAATTCTCCTTATATAGAAAATCTATCCAAAATATACAAAAGTCTCGTCAGTTAGCCCATGCTGTCCCGTGTCTCTGCGCAAATATCGTTTTCTACTTTATAGACATAGAAAGCCTTCACGTTCAATTAGAAACGGTCTGTTTTCCCCGTGCAACATTTCTCCACAAATTCGAAAGAAAGCCTTGACATTCTGCGTGCTGTCTTTTATAATGCAACGAGCAACGAAAAAAGGAGGAAACAGCAATGCGCTACCGATTGAAGAATGTCCGGCTTCTGACGCATGGCGTGTTTCATTTAACGGACGTATTGGTTTCGGACGGAAGAATTGTTTCCATGGGGGATCGTATTTCCTGTCCCGCGGATACTGTTTCTGTTGATCTTCATAATGCGTTTTTATTTCCTGGTTTCGTGGATGTACATGTACATCTTCGTGAACCGGGATTTTCTTATAAGGAAACCATCCGCACCGGCACGATGGCCGCTGCGCACGGCGGCTTTGCCCATGTCGCCGCCATGCCGAACCTGGATCCCGTGCCGGACTGCGCCGCTTCGCTGGCCGTGCAGCGCACGATCATCGAACGGGACGCCCTCGTCCACGTCCATCCCTACGGGGCCATCACGGTCGGAGAAAAGGGCGAACAGCTCGCAGACCTCGCCAGGATGGCGCCAGATGTCATCGCCTTCTCCGACGACGGGCGCGGCGTGCAGTCTGAGAGCATGATGCGCCAGGCGATGGAAGAATGCCGCCGCCTCGGCAAGATCCTTGCCGCGCACTGTGAGGACAACGCGCTTCTGCGCGGCGGCTACATCCACGACGGCGCGTATGCCCGCACGCACGGCCACCGCGGGATCTGCTCCGAGAGCGAGTGGGGCCCGATCGCACGCGATCTCAAGCTTGCCGAACAAACGGGCTGTGCTTACCACGTCTGCCACGTCTCCACAAAAGAGAGCGTCGGGCTCATCCGCGCGGCCAAACGCCGCGGCGTGGACGTGACGTGCGAGACCGCGCCGCACTACCTTGCCTTCACACAGGACGACCTGCAGGAGGACGGCCGCTTCAAAATGAATCCGCCCCTGCGCGACAAAGCCGATCGGGACGCGCTGATCGAGGGCCTGCTCGACGGCACGATCGACATGCTCGTCACCGACCACGCGCCGCACAGCGCCGCGGAAAAGGCGAAGGGTCTCGCGGGCAGCGCCATGGGCGTTGTCGGGCTGGAGACCTCGTTCGCCGCAAGCTACACACACCTGGTCAAGCCCGGCATTCTGCCGTTGAAAAAGCTCGTCGACCTGATGCACGGCGCGCCGATGCGCCGCTTCGGCTGCGGCACAGAGCTTGCCGTCGGACAGCCCGCCGATCTGACCGTCTTCGACCTGAATGAGACCTATACCGTAGACCCGGAGCAGTTCCTGACCATGGGCCGCGCGACGCCGTTCGCGGGCACACAGCTCACCGGCGTCTGCAAGCTGACGATGATCGGCGGCGAGATCGTCTGGAAGGAGGACACGCTTTGAACGAAGTGACTTATACCATCGCGGAAAACGCGCCCATCGCGCCCGGCGTCTTCCGCCTGATCCTGACGGGCGACACCTCGGCCATCACCGCGCCGGGACAATTCCTCGATCTGCGTCTCCCCGGCTTCTATCTCCGCCGCCCCATCTCCGTCTGCGACTGGGATGAGACGCGCGTCACGCTCCTATATAAAGTCGTCGGCGGCGGCACTGACTGGCTCTCCCGCTGTCCCGCCGGACAGACGCTCGATGCGCTTTCCGGCTGCGGGAACGGCTTTGACGTCGCCGCGTGCGGCGCTGCGGTGCTTCTGATCGGCGGCGGCATCGGAATCCCGCCGATGTACGGGCTCGCGAAGCGGCTGCTGGCCGCCGGCAAAACGCCGGTCGCCGTACTCGGCTTCAACACGGCGGCGGAGCGCTTCTGCGAGGCGGAATTCCAGGCGCTCGGCGTGGAGACCATCGTCGCGACCGCGGACGGGAGCTATGGCGTGCGCGGTTTCGTGACCGACGCGCTGCCAGAGCAGTTTGACACGCTCTGTGCCTGCGGCCCGCTGCCGATGCTCAGGGCGCTCTGCGCCAGAACGGGCAGGCCCGGCCAGCTCAGTCTGGAGGCGCGCATGGGCTGCGGCTTCGGCGCGTGCATGGGCTGCACGATCGACACCGTGAACGGCCCGAAGCGCGTCTGCCGCGAGGGTCCCGTCTTCCGGAGGGAGGAACTCAAATGGTAAATACCAGCGTCACGCTCTGCGGTCTCCCACTCGCAAATCCTGTCATCCCGGCCAGCGGCACCTTCGGCTACGGATATGAATTTGCAGAGCTCTACGACATCAACTGCCTCGGCACGTTCTCCTTCAAGGGCACGACGCGGGCCCCGCGCCTTGGCAATCCCCAGCCGCGCATCGCCGAGATGACCGGCGGGATGCTCAACGCCGTGGGTCTCCAGAACCCTGGCGTGGACGCGGTCATCGCCGAGGAGCTGCCGAAGCTCGCGCGCGTGTTCCACAAGCCTGTCATGGCAAACGTCAGCGGCTTTTCGCTGGAGGAATACGTCGAGGTCTGCCAGAAGCTCGACGCCTGCCCGCAGGTCGGCTGGCTCGAGGTGAACATCTCGTGCCCGAACGTCCACGGCGGCGGCATGAGCTTCGGCACCGACCCGAAGGCCGCCGCGGCGGTCACGCGCGCGGTGAAGGACGCGGTGAAAAAGCCCGTCATCGTCAAGCTCTCGCCGAACGTGACGAGCATCGCGGACATCGCCAAAGCCTGCGAGAACGCAGGCGCGGACGGCCTCAGCCTCATCAACACCGTGATGGGGATGCGGCTCGATCTGAAAACCAGAAAACCGCTGCTCGCCAACGGCACGGGCGGCATGTCCGGCCCAGCGGTCTTCCCGCTGGCCGTGCGCATGGTCTGGCAGGTGTACGAAGCCGTGCGCATCCCCGTCGTGGGCCTCGGCGGCGTTTCGCGCGCGGAGGACGTGCTCGAGCTGATGCTCGCGGGCGCAACGGCGGTCGAGGTCGGTGCTGCCAACCTTGTCGATCCCTTCGCCTGCCGCCGCATCGTCGAGGATCTGCCCCGCGTCATGCAGAAATACAACATCAACAATTTGAACGACATCACAGGAGGTGCCCACCATGGGTAAGGACGTTATCATTGCGCTGGATTTTGACAGCAAGGAAAAGACCCTCGCATTTCTCGACCGCTTCACCGGCGAAAAGCCCTTTGTGAAGATCGGCATGGAGCTCTTCTACGCCGAAGGCCCCGCGATCGTGCGCGAGATCAAAGCCCGCGGCCACAAGATCTTCCTCGATCTCAAGCTGCACGACATCCCCAACACCGTGAAAAAGGCCATGGCCGTGCTCTCCTCCCTCGATGTGGACATGGTCAACCTCCACGCCTCCGGCACGCGCGCGATGATGTCTGCCGCGCTCGAGGGGCTCACCCGCGCGGACGGCACGCGTCCGATGCTCATCGCCGTCACACAGCTCACCTCCACGAGCCAGCAGAGCATGGAGGAAGAAATTGAGATCCACAAGCCGCTCGCAGACGTGGTCATCGACTATGCGAAAAACGCGAAGCTGGCTGGGCTGGACGGCGTGGTCTGCTCGCCGCTGGAGGCCGGTAAGATCCACGGGGCCTGCACGGGCGACTTCGTCACCGTGACGCCCGGCATCCGCTTCGCCGACGCGAAAGCGGACGATCAGGTCCGCATCACCACGCCCGCAAAGGCGCGCGAGATCGGCTCGGACTACATCGTCGTCGGCCGCCCCATCACGCAGGCGGACGACCCCGTCGCGGCCTATCGCCGCTGCGTGGAGGAGTTTGTCGGATGAGCCGGGACATCCTCCTGTTTGACCTCGACGGTACGCTGACCGACTCCGGCCCCGGCATCATGAAGGCCGGGCAGTACGCGCTGCGCGCCTACGGCATCGAGCGCGACTGGCGCGAGCTGGCGTTCTTCGTCGGCCCGCCGCTGACCGACACGTTCGCGCGCTTCGTCCCGGCGCAGGACGTGGACGCCGCGGCCGCAAAGTTCCGCGAGTATTACCTGAAGGACGGCTGGCTCGACAATGCGCCCTACCCCGGTATCCCGGAATTGCTTGCACACCTCAAGGCGCAGGGCAAGCGGCTCTTCGTCGCCACGTCGAAGCTCGACACCATCGCCGTCCAGGTGCTGGAGCATTTCGGCCTCGCGCCGTATTTCGAGGCGATCTGCGGCGCGCCCCTGGGCGACAAGGAGGCCGGCAAAAAGGAGAACGTCGTCCGCGCCGCGCTGAAGGTGACAAACTGCACGGATCTCTCCCGCGCCGTGCTGGTCGGCGACCGCGCGCACGACGTCCTCGGCGGACACCGCGCCGGGCTGGATGTCATCGGCGTGCTCTATGGCTACGGCAGCCGCGAAGAACTGGAAAATGCCGGTGCGGAGGCGATCGCCGCCACACCGGAAGAACTGGAAACGATTTTGACGTCAGATTGAAAGGAGCAGCTATGGAAACTTTGGAACGACAGATCGCGGAGGGCCTGCTCTCCATTCGCGCGGTCTTTTTCCGCCCGGACGAGCCGTTCATCTGGGCCAGCGGCATCAAAAGCCCCGTCTACTGTGACAACCGCCTCATCCTGACCGCGCCCGAGGTGCGCACGCAGGTGGAGTCCGCGCTGTGCGAGGTCATCCGCGCTGACTATCCCGATGTGGAGGTCCTGATGGGCACAAGTACAGCGGGCATCGCGCACGCGGCCATCGTCGGCCACATGATGGGCCTTCCGATGGGCTATGTCCGCTCGTCCGGTAAGGACCATGGCCGGAAGAACCAGATTGAAGGCCGCCTCGAGCCGGGCCAGAAGGTCGTCGTCATCGAGGACCTCATCTCCACCGGCGGCAGCGTGCTCGACGTGGTGAACGTCCTGCGCGACGCCGGCGCGGAGGTGCTCGGCATCGCGAGCATCTTCACCTACGGCATGCGCAAGGGCCTTGACCGCCTCGCCGCCGCAAACGTGAAAAACCACAGCCTGACGAATTTCGACGTCATCGCCGCCGTCGCGGCGGAGCAGAACTACATCCGCCCCGACGACGTCGCGCGTCTCATTCAGTTCCGCAACGACCCCGCAGACGAATCTTGGATTGGAGGAAACCACTGATATGAACCACCTGATCGACATTTTGCAGCTCAACACCCAGGAGATCGATGATCTGGTCGCCACGGCGAACGACATCATCGCCCATCCCGAGGCCTACGCCCACAAGTGTGACGGCAAGATCCTCGCCACGCTCTTCTTTGAGCCCTCGACCCGCACCCGCCTGAGCTTCGAGTCCGCCATGCTGAGCCTTGGCGGCAAGACGCTCGGCTTCTCCTCGGCCAGCAGCTCCTCCGCCTCCAAGGGCGAGAGCGTCGCGGACACCGTCCGCACCGTCAGCTGCTACTGCGACATCATCGCCATGCGCCACCCAAAGGAGGGCGCGCCGCTGGTCGCCTCGATGCACTCCGAGGTGCCCGTCATCAACGCAGGCGACGGCGGCCACAACCACCCCACCCAGACACTGACCGACCTGCTCACCATCCAGCGTGAAAAGGGCCGCTTCCACGATCTGACCGTCGGCTTCTGCGGCGACCTCAAGTTTGGCCGCACCGTCCACTCGCTCATCAGCGCGCTGAGCCGCTACACGGGCATCAAGATCGTCCTGATCTCGCCGGAAGAGCTGAAGCTGCCGAGCTATGTCAAAAACGAGGTCCTGAAAAAGAACAACATCCCCTACGAGCAGACGACCGATCTCGAGGCAGTCATGCCCCAGCTCGACATTCTCTACATGACCCGCGTGCAGCGCGAGCGCTTCTTCAACGAAGAGGATTACCTCCGTCTGAAGGACAGCTACATCCTGACGCCTGAGAAGCTGAAAACGGCAAAGCCCGATCTCTGCATCCTGCATCCGCTGCCCCGTGTCAACGAAATTTCCGTCGCCGTGGACGACGATCCGCGTGCCTGCTACTTCAAGCAGGTCAAAAATGGCCGCTACATCCGCATGGCGCTGATCCTGAAGCTGCTCGGGATCCAATAAGGGAGGGTTCAAAACATGATCATTGATGCAATTTCCAACGGTATCGTCATCGACCACATCACCGCCGGCAAGGCGATGTATCTGTACAACATTCTCGGCCTCGACAAGCTCGACTGCTCGGTCGCGCTGCTGAAAAACGTGGTCAGCGACAAGCTCGGCCGCAAGGACATCCTCAAGATCGACCGCATCCTCGATCTGGACTGGGACGTGATCGGCTACGTCGACCCCGGCATCACCGTCAACTTCATCAAGGACGGCGAGCGCGTGGAAAAGCGCCAGCTGAAGCTGCCGGAGCGCATCACGAACGTGATCCGCTGCAAAAATCCGCGCTGCATCACCTCTGTGGAGCAGGAGCTGCCGCAGGTCTTCACGCTGACCGATCGGGAAAAGCGCACCTACCGCTGCCTGTACTGCGAGACCAAGGCAGAGCGCTGAACGAAATATCACAGCAAACGCGCCGCAGCCTCCGGGCTGCGGCGCGCCTTGTTCTGCCCCGAACGCCGCGCGGCGGTGCACAGCGTTCGGAATCCAAAAAACGTCCCCCTCCGAAGAGGGGGACGTTCTTTTGCGTCAACCGAATTTACTTGTTCTGCAGCTTCTTATCGATGGCTTCCGCGGCTTTCTTGCCAGCGCCCATCGCCAGGATGACGGTGGCTGCGCCGGTGACGGCGTCGCCGCCGGCGAAGACGTTCTCGCGGGTGGACATCTCGTTCTCGTCGACGATGATGCCGCCCTTCTTGTTCGTCTCGAGACCCGGCGTGGTGGAGCGGATCAGCGGGTTGGGGCTGGTGCCGAGGGACATGATGACCGTGTCGACGTCCAGCACGAATTCGCTGCCCTCGACCGGGATCGGACGGCGGCGGCCGGATGCGTCAGGCTCGCCAAGCTCCATCTTGATGCACTTCATGCCGTTCACGCGGCCATCCTCGCCGCCGAGGATCTCGACGGGGTTCGTGAGGGTCATGAACTCGATGCCCTCTTCCTTCGCGTGGTGCTGCTCTTCAAGTCTCGCGGGCATTTCGGCCTCGCCGCGGCGGTAGACGATGTACACTTTCTCCGCACCCATGCGCTTGGCGCAGCGCGCTGCATCCATCGCGACGTTGCCGCCGCCGACGATCGCCGCCGCGTGGCTGACAAGGATCGGGGTGTCGTACTCTTCCTTGTATGCCTTCATCAGGTTGATACGGGTCAGATATTCGTTCGCGGAGCAGACGCCCTTGAGCGCCTCGCCCGGAATGTGCATGAACATCGGCAGGCCCGCGCCGGAGCCGACGAAGACAGCTTTATAGCCCATCTCAAAGAGGTCGTCGATCGAGAGCACCTTGCCGATGACCATGTCGGTCATAACCTCGACGCCCTGCGCCTTCAGCTTTTCGACCTCGTTGGCCACGATCGCCTTCGGCAGACGGAACTCCGGAATTCCGTAGACCAGAACGCCGCCAGCGGTGTGCAGCGCCTCGAAGATCGAGACCTGATAGCCCTTCTTGGCCAGCTCGGACGCGCAGGTCAGGCCGGACGGGCCGGAGCCGACGACCGCAACCTTGATGCCGTTGGAGGCAGCCTTCTCAGGCATGGCGTTGACATTTTCACGATACCAGTCGGCGACGAAGCGCTCCAGACGGCCGATGGCGACCGGCTCGCCCTTCACGCCGCGGACGCACTTGCTCTCGCACTGCGTCTCCTGCGGACAGACACGGCCGGACAGCGCGGGCAGCGCATTCGTGGAGGTGATGATCTCATAGGCCGCGGCAAAATCGCCCTCGGCGACCTTCGCGATGAACTCGGGGATGCGGATATTGACCGGGCAGCCCTGGGTGCACTGCGGCTTCTTGCACTGCAGGCAGCGCTTGGCCTCGTTCACGGCCATCTCGGCGGTGTAGCCCAGCGTGACTTCTTTGAAATTATGGTTACGGACGTTGGCGTCCTGCTCCGGCATCGGAGTCTTTGTCATCTGCATGTTAGCCATGGTTCCGTTCCTCCCTTACTTGATCAGCTCTTCGCCGAGCTTTTCGATGCGGCACTTGTGGCTCTGGCGGACCTCGGCCTCGCGCTCGCGATAGACGCCGTTGCGGTTCATGAGCTCGGCATAATCGACCTGGTGGCCGTCAAAGTCCGGGCCGTCGACGCATGCGAACTTGACCTCGCCGCCGACCGTCACACGACAGCCGCCGCACATGCCCGTGCCGTCGACCATGATCGGGTTCAGCGAGACGATCGTCTTCACGCCGAACGGCTTCGTGGTCTGGGAGACAAACTTCATCATCGGGATCGGGCCGATGGCAAGCACTTCATCATACTGCTTGCCGGATTCCAGCAGCTGCTGGAGCTTGACGGTGACAAAGCCCTTTTCGCCGTAGGAGCCGTCGTCGGTCATCAGGTACAGGTTGTCGCACGCGGACTTGAACTCGTCCTCGAGGATGACGATGTCCTTGTTGCGGAAGCCGACGATGACGTCGGTCTCGACGCCCGCTTCCTTAAAGGCCTTCGCGGACGGATACGCGATCGCACAGCCGACGCCGCCGCCAACCACGCACACGCGCTTCTTGCCCTCGACGTCCGTCGGCTTGCCGAGCGGGCCGACGAAGTCCTGAATATAGTCGCCCTCGTTCATGCTGCCGAGCAGCTCGGTCGACAGGCCGACCTTCTGGAAAATGATCGCGACCGTGCCCTTTTC
>CAJMLC010000045.1 GCA_905214155.1 uncultured bacterium
CAATCCCTCCGTCACGGCTGCGCCGTGCCACCTCCCTTTACACAAGGGAGGCTTTATCTGCCCACATTGATCTCTTGCAAAAGGCGCTCCCGCGTGCGGGAGCGCCTTTTGATGTCTGTTCTTATTCTGCATTGTCCGTCGTGTCGATCTGGATCTCGACGCTCGCCTCCGGCGCTTCCGCCGGGGCCTCCTCGGCCTTCGGCTCCTCAGCAGGCGCTTCCGGAGCTTCTTCTGCCGGAGCCTCGGGCTCCTCCGCCGGGACGTCCACGTCCACGAACGCCTCCTCGGCGACCGCGTCTTCCTGCTTCAGGCTGTCGATATAATCCTTCAGTTCTGCGATCAGCTTCTTGGACTCGTCGATCTTCTGGCACCACGGCAGATATTCCGCGCTGTCCATCTCTTCGCCGACGGCATAGTCGCGGTAATACAGCTTACCGAGCTGCGCCTCCGCCTTCTTGATCTTGTCTTCCTCGGCGTAGATGGAGACGTTGGTCTTCGCGATCGCCGCCAGCACCTTGGCCTTCTGCGCGGCGGTCTGCGCCGCATTCACTGCAAAGTTCTTTGCAGCTTCAAAGCTCTCATTGAACCCCATAATAGTAGCTCCCTTCTGTCATTCCGGCAGCGCCGCAGCTTTCTGCGTCGCTGCCTTTTGTAATTCTTTTGTCATTATACCATATCCCGCCCATTTGAGAAGACCCAAAGGCCGGATATTTTCGAAAAATTTACAAATTCTCCGGTTTTTCCGCTTCCTCGTCCGCCTGCGCGGCCTCTGCTTCGCTTTCCGCCTTCCGGTTGACATAAAGCTGTTCCGGATTCGGCTTCTTTTTGATCAGGATATAGGCCAGCGCGCCGCCGGCAAACACCACGCAAAGCGCCGCCACCAGCTGGCTCACGCGGATGCCTGTCCCGAAGAGGTAGAGGCTGTCTGTCCGCAGTCCCTCGATCCACACGCGCCCCAGGCCGTACCAGGCCAGGTAGCTCAGCATGATCTGTCCGTCAAAGCGCCGCTTTTTTGTCAGGAAATGCAGCGCGATGAAGCCTGCGAGGTTCCACACCGATTCATACAAAAACGTCGGATGGTAATACGTCACCGCGCCGCTCGCGTCCATGAGGCCCATCTTGAAGAAGCTGTCCGTCACGGCCCCGTGCGCCTCGCGGTTCATGAAGTTGCCCCAGCGGCCGAAGATCTGCCCGATCAGCACGCCCATCGCCGCCACGTCGAGCATCACGCCCGTCGGGATCTTCTTGACCCTGCTCAGCACAAGGATGGTGATCGCGCCGCCGATCACGCCGCCGTAGATGGCGAGGCCGCCCTCCCAGATGTAGAGCACGGAAATGGGATTCGCCGCATACAGCTCCCAATAAAAGATGCAGTAGTAGAGCCGCGCGCAGATCACCCCGATCGGCACCGCCCAGAGCACCTCATCGAGCAGATCGTCCTGCGTCAGCCCAAAGACCGGCGCGCGCCGCATCATGTAGATCACCGCCAGCAGAAAGCCCAGCGCGATGATGATCCCATACCAATAAATTTCCTTCCCGAACACCGTGAACGCCACGGGGTTCGGATCGACCGTGATCCCAAGATTCGGGAATGTGATCGGAGACGACAAAAACATCGCTTATCCCTCCTTTGGCCAGACGATCGAGATCGCCGCCCGCTCTTCTTGGACGACCCGGCGCAGAAATTGTTCCACATCCTCTGCCGTCACCGTTTCAAATGCCGCCGGATATTCATAATAATCCACGCCGTCCATATAGAATGCGCAGATGCGATAGCACGTATTTTCAAAGCTGTCCAGCTCGCGCAGCCGCCTCCCCAGCATCGATTTTTTCAGCCGTGAGAACTGCTCACGATCGATCCCGGTCTCCGCGAGACGCTTCGACTCCTCCAGGATCGCCGCCAGCACAGCCTCCGGGTCGTCGCTGTCGCCGGACGCCTCCAGAAACGCCAGCCCCTTCATCCGCTCATAGTCGATGGCAAAATCCGCATCAATGAGTCCCTGCTCATAGAGCCGCGTGTAGAGCGCGGACGATTCGCCCGCGAGCAGCTCCGCCGCCATCGAGCCCAAAAACTCCATCCGCAGCGGCTCCATGCCCTCGTCCGCCGGCTCACACTTGAAGCCGATGGCGAACGTCGGCATCGCGACCTCCATCTTCGTCTCGATCTTTTTCTGCGCCACGGTCATCGGCTCCGCCGGGCCATAGTCGCGCTCCGCGATCCCGACCGACTCCTTCGGCGTCTCGTTTTCTGCCTGCTTGATGACCTTCGCCGCATCCACGTCGCCCACGACGCAGAGGATGAGGTTCGATGGATCGTAGAACGCCCGGTGGCAGTCGTAGAGCGTTCTGGCCGTAATGTCCTGAATACTCTCCACCGTCCCCGCAATCGGCACACGCGCCGGATGATGCAGATACATCGCGCGGAACAGATTCTCCTGCACCACGTTTCCGTCGCTGTCGTCATACATTTTGATCTCCTGCGCAATGATCCCGCGCTCTTTTTCCACGCTCTCCTCGGTGAAATATGGCGTCGTCACCAGCCGCAGCAGGATGGACAGATTTTTCTCAAAATGCTCCGTACACTCGACGTAATAGGCCGTCATCGTGTAGCTCGTAAAGGCGTTATTGCTGCCCGCATTCTGCGCGAACAACTCCATCGCGTTGCCCTCCGGCAGGTCGAACATCTTGTGCTCCAGATAGTGCGCCACGCCGTCCGGCGTCGCATAGTCCACGCCGTTCAGGCGGAATCTCGTGTCGATCGAGCCGAAATCCGTCGCCACAAACGCATATTTCTTCGCGAAGCCCGGCTTCTCGACTACGCGGACCATCATTCCATTTTCCAATCGCTGCTCGAAATACTGCTCGCCGAGCTGCGGAAATGCCTTTTTGTTCATCCTTCCGTCCCCCTCAGCGTGAAAATGGTGTCGAGCATCACGCGCCGCGCCGCCTCGGTCACCTGGCCGCGCGTCACGGCCTCGATACCGCGCGCAAGGTCCTCCATCCCGCCTTCCAACCCCGCGGCCCGCTGCCCGATGGCATAGTCGTCGAGCCGCCCGGGGCTGTCGAGCGCTGTCTTGAGGTCGGAGAGCAGATACCGCTTTGCGGAGTCAAATTCATAGTCCGAGATCTCGCCGTTCCGGCAGTCCTCGAGCTGCCGCAAAATTTCTTTCTCGGCCGTTTCGAGCTTGTCAAACTCCACACCGGACGACACGATCATCACGCCCTTGTTCTTCTCGATGCTGGACATCGCGTAGTAACAGAGCGACAGTTCCTCGCGCACCTTCGTGAACAGCTTGCTTGTGATCCCGCCGCCGAAGACCGTGTTCAGCACGAGCAGCGCCGGATAGTCCGCCTCGCCCGCCGTGCAGCCGGTGGTGAAGCCCATCGAGAGTTTGCCCTGCGTCACATCCATCCGTTCTTCCACGCGCCGCACGTCTCCGCCCGCGCACTGCTTCTCCGTCCCGACGGCTTCAAATGCCGCCGCGCGCGGCAGCTCCCGCAGCACGCGCTGCAGCTGCTCCGCCACGTCCCCGGCGCTTTTGCGGCCCATGTAGAACAGCTCCACGCGGGACTCCGCCAGCACCATCCGATACTGCGCATAAAGCCCTTCCGGCGTGACCGGCTCCACATCCTCCAGCTCGCCGAGGCGCGGCACAGCATAGGCCTCGCCCGCGCACATCGTCTTCACCAGCTGGCCCGTCGCATACGTCCGCTTGTCGTTCACGCGGGACGCGATCGCGTTGGCGAGGTTGCGCTTCTCGCTCTCCACGTATTCGCGGACAAAGCAGCCGTCCTCCAGCCGGGGCCGGAGCAGCAGCTCGCCCAAAAAGTCCATCACCGGCGCAAAAACTGCCTCGCCCGCCAGCGTGTCCTCAATAAAATCGGCGTAAAAGCCCGTCATCTGGACCTCGCCCTTTTTCCGCACCAGCGACCCGACGCTCGCACCGTACAGCTCGTCCAGCCGCGCCGCGATGCTCCGCAGATCGGGGCAGCCCTCGCTCCCGCGCAGCAGTACGCTCGGAATCAGCGCGTTCATCGCCGCCTCTTCCCGCCGCAGCGGCCGGAAGAAGTTGATGCTGAAGCACCCGGTCTTGAATTTTTCCGTCTGCACCGCCGTGAGCGTCACGCCGGGCAGGAGTTCCATCCTTATTTCCATACTATTTCCTTATCCAATCTAATGATAGAGTATTATACATCAAAGTGACGCAAAAGAAAACCTTCCCGTCCCGGTTCCATAAAATTTTCATCTCTGCGCTTCCTGCGTCATCGCCTTCAGACAGGCCAGCAGCTCGCGCTCCTCGCGGACGCAGTACGTCGGCGCAAGATCGCCCGCCGCGCCGCCGCGCCGGTTCAGCCAGATCGTCTCCCAGCCGCAGCCGCCCGCGCTCGCCACGTCCTGCGAGTAAGAGTCCCCCACATAGACGCAGTCCTCCGCCCGGGCTCCGGCGGCCCGCTCCGCCAGACGGAAGATGTCCGGCGCGGGCTTCATCACGCCGAGCGCATCCGAAATGAGCACCAGCTCCGGCCGGACCCACCGCTCCACACCGAGGCTTTTCAGCTTGTCCTGCTGCGACTGCACGCCGCCGTTCGTGATCACGCCGACCGCCGCAAAATGCGCCTGACAGAACGACAAAGTCTCCTCCATGACCGGCGTCAGCGAAATATGGCACTGCTGCTCCGCGTAGAGCGCCTGCATCTGCAGAGCCTCCTCCGGTGTGATCTCAATGCCCACGTCGCGCAGCCCGGTCTGATGGCGGTAGATGTGCATGGCCTCCATCGTCATCTGCCCGGTATGTGCCGCCGCAAAGACCTCATATCCGCGCAGCATCGTCTGCAAAAACGCGCCCATCGCCTGCTCCGCGTATCGCCCGCCGAAAAACGCCGTGAACGCCTTGCAGTATGGCACCGACCGGTCGTACAGCGTATCGTCCAAATCAAAAAAGATCGTCTTCTTCCCCACAATCGTGCTCCATTTCCGTTTTTTCTTCCATTATACCGGATTTTCGCCCCTCGTCAAGCGCCCGCCGCACGAAAAGGCACCCTCTGCCAAGAGGGGGCTGTCGCGGTGTGAACCGCGACTGGGAAAGAAATTCCCGCCGCAGCGGCTTGCCTCCCCTGTGCAAGGTAGCGAAGCGGCGGCGCGGTGTTGAATGACAGCCCGGTGGGCTGTCATTCACTCCCACGCCCCCGCTTCGCGGCCCCTTTCATAAGGGGAGCCTTTGGGCGGACAGAGTCGTCCGCCCCTACAATCGAGACCTAAGACGCAGCAAAAAGCCCGCAGCGTTCGCTGCGGGCCTCTGCTTATTCCAGAATCAAATGATTTTCCTGCAATTTTGTGACATATCCGATCTGCGCCGCGCAGGTGATCTCGCTCTGCAGTGCCTTTAAGCACGCCTCCGCGTCGTCGCCATCCACCGCGATCAGCAATCCGCCGCTCGTCTGCGGGTCGAAGAGGATGTCCTCCATCGCCCGGGAAAGGTTCCCTTTCACGCACACGCCGCCCGCGACAAAGTCGCGGTTGCGGTACGCGCCCGCGGGGATGAAGCCCATCTCGGCCAGTTCCAGCGCCTCGGCATGATACGGCACCCTGCCGCTCTCGATGTGAACGGAAGCGCCGCTCCCCTGCGCCATCTCATAGCTGTGGCCCATGAGTGAAAAGCCCGTCACATCCGTGCAGCTGTGGACGCGGTAGCGGAGCATGATGTCCCGCGCGGTCTTGTTGAGCGTCGCCATCTGCCGGTAGAGCTTCTGCAGCAGCGCCTCCTCCACCAGATCGGCTTTTGCCGCCGTCGTGATGATACCGACGCCGAGCGGCTTTGTCAGGATCAGCGCGTCGCCCGGCTTCGCGTTTGAGTTGGTCAGCACCTTTTCCGGATGGACAAAGCCCGTCACGGCCAGGCCGTAGATCGGCTCCGCGCCGTGAATCGTATGACCGCCGGTGATGATGGCCCCGGCCTCATACGCCTTGTCATAGCCGCCGCGCAGAATCTCGCGCACGGTGTGGTCGTCCATCTTGTCGGCCAGACACATGATGTTCAGCGCCAACTTCGGCTCGCCGCCCATCGCATACACGTCGCTGAGCGCGTTTGTCGCCGCGATCTGCCCGTAGAGGAACGGATCGTCGACGATCGGCGGGAAGAAGTCCGTCGTCTGCACGATGGCGACGTCGTCCGTGATCTTGTAGACGCTCGCGTCGTCGCTCTTGTCGTAGCCGACGAGAAGCCTCGGGTCGCTGTGCGTGCGGAAGCCCTCGAGCATCCGGCTCAGCGTCCCAGCGCCCACCTTCGCGCCGCAGCCGGCGCAGGAAGCCAGCTTCGTGAGCTTGACATCAGTCTCCATGTCCATCCTCCTTCGGGTATACCTCGCAGAATCCCGTTTCCTCCACGCGGACGATCCGCTCGATCTCCTCGGCGCAGACGCCCTCCGGCGTCAGATAGCTGCCCTCGCAGCGGACGCACGTCCCGCACGAGCTGGACAGGCTCCGCGGCACGGGCATCGTCCGCGCCGCGATCCCTGCCGCGCGGCAGAGCCGCTCATAGCGCGTTGCACCGAAGTGGGAGAAAAAGGTTGCAATATAGGTCATCTTACTTCTTCAGCGTCAGCGTATACACGCCGTCCGCCTCCGCAACCGCGACCTTGTAGCCCTGATGCTCCGCGTACCGGGTCACATTCTCGCGGGACGCCGTGTTGTCCACCAGCACCGTATATTCCGCTTCCTTGCTCATCAGCGCCTTGCGCGTCATAATGACGGGCTCCGGGCAGGAATATCCTCTTGCATCCACTGTCGTCATCTTATTTGCTCTCCTTTCGGAACGTATTCACACACGCGATCACCGCTACGGCGGCGATGCCCACGATCACCGCGATCTTGCCGTTGTCCGTCGGGCCGTTGCCGGAGGACGCGAGGCCGAAGTTGTGGCAGAACGCCGCACCGGCCAGCAGACCGAGCACTGTGATGGCGCTGTCGCTGTTGCCCTCACCCGCGAGGATCAGCTGCCGCAGCGGGCAGCCGCCCAGCAGCACGCACGCAAAACCGACCAGCAGCATGCCGAGGAAGTTCCAGAGTCCATCGGTGTGTGCAACCGGTTGCTCGGCCACGCCGAGATGGAAATAGCTCGCATCGGTCGCGCCGGTGAGGATCAGGTTGCAGACCAGCGCGCCGACAAGGATCGCCGCAAAGCCGAGGATGAGCTTGGTCTCCTTGAAGAGCACGAGGTCGCGCACACCGCCGACCATGCAGAGCCGCGTCCGCTGCGCCAGTGCGCCGACGATGAGGCCCGCCGCGAGGCTGATGAGGATCGGCGCATGCAGCGCGCCGGGACCTGCGCCCGCTTCGCTGAAGTGGATGAACGCCGGGGCGAGCAGCAGCAGCGCGAAGACCACCAGCGTCAGGATGACGAACACGCCGCCCTCCGGCTTCGCCAGATCATGGCTGCGCTTGAGCGTGTAGCCCTTGTTCAGGAAGAACACGCCCGCCAGAATGCCGCACACAAAGCCGGCCAGGCCCAGCAGCGCATTGAGATCGCCGCCCGCCAGTCTCAAAATCATGCGGAACGGGCAGCCGAGGAACATCAGGCAGCCCACCATCACGAACATGCCCAGCACGAAGCGCGTCACCGGCGCGCTGCCGCCGCGGGCGGAAAATTCCTTGTGGCTGATCGCCATAATGAAGCTGCCGAGCACCAGACCGATGATCTCTGGCCGGATGTACTGCACAGCCGCCGCCGAATGGAGGCCGAGGCCGCCCGCCGTGTCGCGCAGGAAGCACGCGATGCAGAAGCCCATGTTCTTCGGATTTCCGAACAGCACCAGCAGCGACGCGATCACGCCGATGATCAGTCCGGCGAAAATCATATTCCGCTTTTCATGTTTCAACGTCATATTGTTCTACTCCTTTTTCTCGCTTTTTCTCGTTCTCTCTTTTCAAGAATATCGCTGTCTGTATTGTAAAATATCCCCTCGCAAAAGTCTAATTGCAAAACCGGATAAGGTCTTGTCACTTATCATAAAATCCGATCAATGTTCGGCATCCCCGAAAAAGTCTGATCAATTTGATATTTGGATAAGTCTATGTTAAAATAAAATAAATTTATTCGATGGAGGGAGCGCTATGCCCATCTATCTCGACAATTCCAGCACCACATTTCCAAAGCCGCCCGCCGTGGCGGAGGCCATCGCCCGCTACCTGACCGACTGCGGCGTCAACGTCTCCCGCGGCGGCTACCGCGCGGCCTACGCGGCGGAGGATCTTGTCTTCTCCACGCGCGAGCGGCTCGCCGCGCTCTTCCATGCGCCGGACTGCAAATGCGTCTGCTTCACGAAAAACGTCACCGAGAGCCTCAACGTCCTGCTCAAGGGCTTTCTCCATCCGGGCGACCATGTGCTCGTCTCGTCGATGGAGCACAACGCCGTCATGCGCCCGCTCCGGCAGCTCGAGACGCAGGGCGTCTCGTTCTCGCGCGTGCCCTGCCGCCCGGACGGCACACTGATCTTTGAGGCCATGGAGGGCCTTTTGCAGCCGAACACGCGCCTCGTCGTCATGACGCACGCAAGCAACGTCTGCGGCACGCTCCTGCCCATCGCCGCCGTCGGCGCATTTTGTCAGGAACACGGCCTCCGTTTCTTCGTCGACAGCGCGCAGACTGCCGGCGTCTTCCCCATCGATATGGACGTGATGCACATTGACGCCCTCGCCTTCACCGGCCACAAGGGGCTCCTCGGCCCGCAGGGCACCGGCGGCTTTGCCCTTCACGAGGATCTCGCCGTGGAGCTGACGCCGCTGATCGCGGGCGGCACCGGCAGCCTCAGCCATACCGAGTTCATGCCGGATTTCCTGCCGGACCGCTTCGAAGCCGGGACGATGAACCTCCCCGGCATCGCCGGGCTCCACGCCGCGCTCGGCTTCCTTGCAGACACCGGTCTGGACGCCATCCGCGCGCATGAGCTTGCTCTGACGGAGCGTTTTCTCTCCGGGCTTGCGCCGCTCTGCGCGGAAAACCGCATCAGATTGCTTGGCCTCCCCGGCACTGAAGGCCGCGCGGGCGTCGTCTCCATCCAGACGCCGGGCCGCGACCTTGCCGACGTCGCCTTCGCGCTGGACGACCGCTTCGGCATCCAGACCCGCGTCGGCCTCCACTGCGCCCCCGCCGCGCACCAGACGCTCGGCTCTTTCCCCACCGGCTCCATCCGCTTTTCCTTCGGCTATTTTAATACAGAAGCCGATGTGGACGCGGCCCTCGCCGCGCTCAACACCCTGACCAAGGAGGCGCCCCATGGACTTTAAGCAGCTCCGTTCCTTCGTCGCCGTGGCCGACTGCGGCTCGTTCACACAGGCCGCCGCCCAGCTCTATACCTCGCAGCCCACCGTCTCGGCCCACATCCGCCAGCTGGAGGAGGAGCTGCAGCAGCGTCTCTTCCTCCGCACCACCAAATCCCTTTCCATCACGCCGCATGGCCGCGAGCTCTACGACTATGCCGTGCAGGTCCTGTCTTCGCAGGATCGTCTGCTCGCAGGCTGGCGAAAGGGCGACCACACGGTCTCCCTCGGGGCCTCCACCATCCCCTCGGCCTATCTCCTGCCCGATCTTCTGGCCCGTTTCAGCCCCCTGCACCCGGACGTCTCCTTCGACATCCACCAGAGTGACAGCTCCGGCGTGCTCCGCGCGCTGCGCGCTGGCCGGTTCGACCTCGGCCTCACCGGCATGTCCGCCCCGGACGATGACCTGCTCTTCACGCCCTTCTATCAGGACGCCATGGTGATCATCGCGCCGAACACGCCGGAGTTTTCCGCTGCTGATCCGCAAAACACCGCGCTGCTTCCCGCGCTTCTGCGGTCTCACCCGCTCCTGCTCCGCGAGGAAGGCAGCGGCAGCCAGCGCTCCGCCGACGAATTTCTCCGCGCCGCCGGGCTGGAGCCGGATGCGCTCCGCATCGCCGCACGGCTGAACGATCAGGAGAGCATCAAAAATCTTGTCGCCGCCGGGCTCGGCCTTGCCATCGTCTCGGCGGTCTCCGTCGCGCGGGAGCGCGACCGCGGCGACCTGCTCGTCTTCCCGCTCTCCGGCGCCGCGCGCACGTTCTACGTCGTCACCCGGAAAAATGACTATTTCCGCCCCGCCGCGCGTCAATTCTTTGACTTTGCGGCGCAGTTCTATCACACCTGACCCCCTGGCCGAAAAAATGACTTGTCTTTCCGCGCAGTTTCCTGTAGAATGTGTATATCTATGTCATCTTGCCAATCAGGAGGCACCAAACTTATGCAATGGATCGAAGTCACCATCAAAACGACCTCCGCCGCCATCGACCTTGTCTGCGACCGGCTGACCGTTTTGGGATTTGACAGCTTTATCATCGACGACCAGCAGGATTTCGAGCGCTTTCTGGAAGAGAACCACCAGTACTGGGACTATGTCGATGAAGACCTCGAGCAGAAAATGCAGGGGCTCTCCCAGATCCGCCTCTACCTGGAGGACAGCGCCGCCGCGCCCGAGCAGATCAGCACGCTCCGCGACGATCTGGCCGTCCTCCGGCGCGATTATCCCGCCGTCGACTTCGGCTCGCTCGAGGTCGCGCTGGCCAACGTCCGCGACGAGGACTGGGAAAACAACTGGAAACAATATTATAAGCCCCTCGCCATCGGCGAGAAGCTCCTCGTCGTGCCGGAGTGGCTCAACCCCGAAAACCCGGAGAACCGCGTCGTCGTCCTGCTCGACCCCGGCATGATCTTCGGCACCGGCGCGCATGCCTCCACGCAGATGTGCATGCGCGAGCTCGAGCGCGCCATCCAGGGCGGCGAGCAGGTGCTCGATCTCGGCTCCGGCTCCGGCATCCTCTCCATCACGGCACTCCTCCTCGGCGCCAGCCACGCCACCGGTGTCGACATCGACCCCAAAGCCGAGGACATTGCCCGGCAGAACGCCGCCATCAACCAGATCTTTGCCGACCGCTTCACCGCCCTCACCGGCGACGTCATCGGCGATACCGCCATGATGGAAAAGCTCGAGGCGCATTATGATGTCGTGCTGGCCAACATCGTGGCCGACGTCATCATCCCGCTCGCGCCGGTCGTGCCGCATTTCCTCGGGGAGGACAGCGTCTTCATCTGCTCCGGCATCCTCAACACGCGCCTGCCCGAGGTCATCTCCGCGCTCGAGGCTGCGGGGCTTCAGGTGCTCTCCACCGAACAGCAGGAGGACTGGTGCCGCGTCACGGCGGTGCTGGCCGGGTAAGGGGGCGTCCGCTTGCGTATTTTTTCCTTCCACAATCAGCGCATCCTGCGCCGCGTCCTGCTGACGGTACTGGCCGTGCTGCTGGCCGCCGCGCTGCTCTTGCTCTGCCGGTTTCTGTATCTCAGCCGCTACGTGGTCTATGCCAATGGCGAGGCATATCTGGACTTTGACCGCACCCTCTCCGCCACACGCGAGACGCAGGCAGCCCAGGATCCGGAGGATTATCCCTTTACGACGCTGATCGCCTCGCAGTCCCCCGACGAACCGCAGACGCAGCAGCGCAGCAAGATCCAGGGCTACTACATCACCACGAACATGCTCTCCGACGGCGTCGACGCCGTGCGCGCCGCGCTGGACGCCGCGAATGATTATGACGCCGTCATGATCGATGTCAAGAGCGTCTTTGGCAACTACTATTACCGCTCCAAGCTCTCCGGCGCGCAGGTCGCGACCTCCGCCGACATCGACGCCGTCGAGGCCCTGATCCGCGAGCTGACTGCCAGAGCCGATCTCACGGTCATCGCCCGCGTCCCGGCCTTCTCGGAGCCGAACTATGCCTTTGCCCATCAGGATCAGGCGCTCGCCCTCTATTCCGGCGCACTCTGGATGGACGACAAGCGCTGCTACTGGCTCGACCCGTCCGACGCCTCGGTGCAGAGCTTCCTTGCCTCCATCGCGCTCGAGCTGCAGGACCTTGGCTTCGACGAGGTGCTCTTTGACCAGTTCTATTTCCCGTCGTCCGACGCCATCAACTGGTCCTCCGACCTTGGGCTCACTCGGCAGACCGCCATTCAGGATGCCGCCGAGGGTATCCGCGCCGCGCTCGAGGGAAGCACCATTCGCGTAGACTTTGTCTCCGACGATCCCGCTGTCGCCGCGCAGGCCGACCGCATCGCCGTCACAAGCGAGGATGCCGCCGTGGTCGAATCGACAGCCGCCGCCTTCGCCGACGTGCTGACCGATCCGTCCTCGCAGCTGCTCTTCCTCACCAGCTCCCGCGATACCCGCTACGAGAACTACAGCGTTCTGCGCCCGCTCCTCGATGCACAATAAAAAACGCAATGCCAGTCACTTGACATTGCGAAAAAATCAGCTATACGAAAAGCAGAAAGGGACGTCACATTCAGTGGTCGGTCCTTTATAGGGTCAAGCGAAAATATGCTGACCGCTCGTTAGGGCCGAGCGGTCAGCATCTGTTTCTCTGCCCTTGACAAAATCTCAAATCGAGATATAATATAAACCAAGGGTGCTGCGATAAGCGGTTGGCCCGAAGTTAAAAGTTAAGCAG
>CAJMLC010000046.1 GCA_905214155.1 uncultured bacterium
GGCTGCGCAATATTTCAAGTGTTTCAAACCGCAGCATTGGCGGAAAAGATCCGGCAATGCTTGCTCAGGTCAAAAGCATCCTGTCATTATCCAGCGCCGCGCCGGACGCGTTCTTGAACTCCTGCAGGAGCTTTTCCACGGTGAGGCCGTCGCGCTTTTCTCCTGCTGCGTCGTGAATGATATGGCCGCGGTCCATCATGATCGTGCGGTTGCCAAGCTCGAGCGCGGAGGCCATATTGTGCGTGATCATGAGGCAGGTCAGATGGCTTTCTGCCACGATCTGCTTCGTCAGATTCAGGACCTTTTCCGCCGTGCCGGGGTCGAGCGCCGCCGTGTGCTCGTCGAGCAGGAGGAGCTTCGGCGGGTTGATCGTCGCCATCAGGAGCGTGAGCGCCTGCCGCTGGCCGCCGGAGAGCAGGCCGACCGGCTGCTTCATCCGGTCCTCAAGGCCCATGCCGAGCAGGGCCAACCGGTCGCGGAAGGCAGCCTTATCCGCCTTGGAAACGTGGCTGAGCCAGCCGCCGCGGCCCGCGGCGAGGGCGAGATTTTCCTCGATGCTCATGCCGGGCGCGCTGCCGCGCATGGGGTCCTGAAACAGGTGCCCGATGACGCGCGAGCGGCGGTGCTGCGGCTGCATGGTGATGTTCTCACCATCGAGGAAAATGCTGCCGGAGTCGGTGAGGAACGTGCCGCAGATCGCGCCGAACAGCGTCGATTTGCCCGCGCCATTCGCGCCGATGATCGTGATGAAATCACCGTCCGCCACGGAGAGCGACAGATCATCGAGGGCGGTCTTTGCGTCCTCGGTGCCGGGGTTGAACGTTTTGGAGACGTGCTTCAGTTCCAGCATCTCAGCGGACCTCCTTTCGCATCTGGGCCCGGCGGCGCAGCAGCGGGAGCTGCCCCTTGAGATATGGCCCGGAGATGGCAATGATGACGATGACGGACGAGACGAGCTTCAGCATCGAGGCCGGCATATCGAACCGCAGCGCGAGCGTGTAGACCAACCGGAACAAAAACGCGCCCAGCACCGCGCCCACCGCGCGGAGCGCCACGCCCCTGCGCCGGAAGAACATGCCGCCGATCAGCAGCGAGGCCAGCGCGATCGTCACCATACCGGAGCCGATGTCGATGTTGACCGATTTCTGCGCCTGCGCCAGCAGACAGCCGGACAGGGCCGTGAACGCATTCGCCACGCAGAGGCCGACCGTCGTCGTGAAGACGGGGTTGATGGAGCTGGATTTGACCATGTCGGGATTATTGCCGGTCGCGCGGATGGCGAGGCCGAGCTTTGTCCGCAGGAACAGCGACAGGAACACGATCACCAGCGCGACCGCGATCAGGCTGACGGCGAGCTTCTGCTGCCCGGCGAGGAACGTCCCCTCGAGGGCGGACTGCATCTTGGTGAAGACCGTCTCGGTCTTATTCATATTTAATAAGGAAGTGTTGCCCATGACGGCGATGTTGATGGAATAGAGCGCTGTGTTGACGACGATGCCGGCGAGCAGGCTGTTCACGCCCATGCGCGTCTGTAAAAAGGCCGTCACGAAGCCGGAAATCACACCGGCCAGCATTGCCGCCGGAATGGACAGGAACGGATGGCCCGCGAGGGCCACGACCGCGCCGACCGCCGCGCCGAGCGTAAAGCAGCCGTCGGTGGACAGGTCGCAGACGTTCAGCATCGTATAGCTGAGAAACAGTGCGAGAACCGTCAGTGAGCTCATCAGGCCGAGCTCCAGCGCGGTCTGCCCGAGACCCAGAATGGTGGTAAAGGACATGGTGTTCCCCTTTCTTCATTCACGCAGACCCGTATCGGATGGATACGGGTCTGCGTTGATTTCTAACGCTTATAGGAGTTTGCGGTTTGGAAAATCGATCTTAGGCTGCACCGCACAATTCGGCAAGCAGATTTGGCGAAGCGTGCCGACGCATTTGCGCGGTGTTGCCCATTATTCAAACGCTTCGGCGGTCTGGATCGGCTGGACCTTGGTGCAGTAGGGGGCGAAGATCTCGGCGATCTGGTCGTAGTCGAGGCCGAGGGCCGCGCAGGTCTCGGTGTTGACGGTGGCCGTGCCGTTATCGAAGGTCATGACCGGCAGCTCGGCGGGGTTCTTGCCGTTCACCAGGATGTCGGCGACCATGTTGGCGGTCTCGACGCCGAGGTTCGCATAGTCGACGCCGTAGCCGAGGAACGCGCCGTTCAGGGCGAAGGAGTCCGCGCCGGTGTACTGCGGGATGCCGGCCTCGGCGAACATTTCGTAGATGGAGAGCTCGGCGGTCATGACGGTGTTGTCGGTCGGGGTGAAGATGGCGTCGACACCGTCTGCCACGGCGGCCTGGGCCGCGAGGATGACCTCGTCAACGGTCGTGCCGGTGTATTCCTTATAGCTGACGCCCTTCGCATCGAGGTAGGTCTTTGCGTCGGCGATCGGGGTGGCGGAGGAGTCCTGACCGACGTTGTAGAGCAGGCCGATGTTGGCGGCGTCGGGGTTCGCGGCGAAGATGAGGTTCAGGACGGCGCTGGTGTCGAGCGCGTCAGACGTGCCGGTGATGTTGGCGCCCGGCGCATCGAGCGAGGCGACAAGGCCGCAGGAGATCGGGTCAGAGACGGCGGAGAAGACGACCGGGATGTCGATGCCCTCGGTCTCGGCCTGCATCGAAATGGCGACCGGGGTGGCCACGCCGATCATCAGGTCGACGCCGTCAGCCTTGAAGTTCGAGATGATCTGGGCGAGGACGTTCGCGTCGGCGTTGCAGTTGTCGTATGCGACTTCGAACGTCACGCCGTTCTGTTCGCCGATGGCGGCGAGCTGCGTCTGGATGTTGTCGACGATCTGGTTGAGGGAGGCGTCGTCGACGTAGTTGCAGAGTCCGATCTTGAAGGTCTTGCCGGATCCGGTGTCCTCGGCGGTGTCGGCGGCGTCGGTGGATTCAGCGGGTTCTGCGGTATCAGCAGGTTCAGTAGTGTTCGTGGTGGGATCGGCGGTGGAGGCCGCGGCGTCCGTGGTCTTGGAGGCGCAGGCGGCGAACGTGAGCAGCATCATGGCCGCAAGAATGAGAGCGATGATCTTTTTCATAATACAAAGTCCTTTCTGTGATGAAGTGATATTGGCGTGTCGGGTTATCGGGTCTCTTCACAGTGGGGACGCCATCGTTTGGTGAGTTTCATAAACTGCTTCATAAAAATTCCTCCTTGGAAAAACAAAAAATCCTGTCTCAGCAATACTGCTGGGACAGGATGTAAATACTTCCTGCGGTGCCACCCGGCTTGACGCTTGCGCGCCCTCTTTTCGCATACAACTATATGCTGGCCTTTGGTCACGGAGCGCCCATCTCCGTCTCGCATACTCGGCGTCTGCCTTTCCGCTCGCCCTCGGAAGCCCATTCACCACAACTGCCCCTGCCGCACTCGCACCACCGGCGGCTCTCTGGATGGAAGCATGTTTGTGATTACTCACTCTTCCTCAACGGTTTGTTTGATTGCCCGTATTTAAGCACATCCGGTGGAAAATGTCAAGCGTTTTTTTGCGCAAACGCAAAAATTTTTATCTGGCCCTATTTGATTTTGTAAAACTGGAGCTTGAATCAGTCCAGTTTCCGTTGTATGCTGTTGCCATCATCAAGAGAACGGGAGGATTTCCCTATGAAGCATCAGAAATTATACCGTCTGGTCCTTGCGGCGCTGTTCGCGGCGCTGACCTATGTGGCGACGAACATCATCCATGTGCCGATCCCGGCGACGGACGGCTACATCAACCTTGGCGACTGCGTCGTGCTGCTGGGCGCGTTCCTGCTTGGGCCGGTCTACGGCGCGGCGGCAGGCGGCATCGGCTCCGCCCTGGCCGACATTCTCTCCGGCTACGCCGTGTTCGCACCGGGCACCTTTGTCATCAAGGCGCTCATCGCAGTCATCGCCGCGCTCATCATGAAAGCCCTCGGCAGCAAGACCAAGGCGGCCCCCATCGTGGCCAGCATCGCGGGCGAAGCATGGATGGTGCTTGGCTATTTCCTGTATGAGAGCATTTTCCTTGGCTACGGTCTGGCCGCTGCCGGCAGCATCGGCGGCAACGCGATCCAGGCGGTGGCCGGTGTGATCCTGGCCTCGGCGCTCTATGCCGTGCTGAGCAAGGTCCCGCAGATCAAAAAAGCTGCGGCCTGAGGAGGGATTCGACATGTATGAAGAGATCACCGCACAGGCCCGGCAGGCCGTTCTGGAATTGCTGGAAGTTTCCAACTTGAAGGCCGGCGACATCTTTGTCGTCGGCTGCTCGTCGAGCGAGATGGTCGGCCAGAGGATCGGCAAGGGCTCGAGCCTTGAGGCCGCGCAGGCCGCATTCGAGGGCATCTACCCCGTTTTGCAGGAGCGCGGCATCTACCTCGCCGCGCAGTGCTGCGAGCACCTCAACCGGTCGCTGATCGTGGAGGAGGCCGCGGCGGAGAAATATGACCTCGACGTGGTCAACGTCCAGCCGTGGGAGCACGCGGGCGGCTCGTTCGCGACGACGGCCTTCGCCCGGTTCGAGCATCCGGTGGCCGTAACACACGTCCGCGCCAAGGCGGGCATCGACATCGGCGGCACGCTGATCGGGATGCACCTGAAGGAGGTCGCGGTTCCCGTCCGTCTTTCGATCAAGCAGATCGGCAAGGCAAACATCCTCTGCGCCCGGACGCGGCCGCCCTATGTCGGCGGCGAACGCGCACGTTATCGTGAGGACATGAAATAAGCAGAAAACCGGCCCCGGAATCCCTTCCGGGGCCGGTTTATACTTTTGCCAAAAGCCCCCCTCTACGAAGAGGGGGGCTTTCCGCTGCGGCGGGGACGGGCCGATGAGGGCATCGGCCCCTACAAACACGAACGAAGTACAGAGGAAAAAAGGTGGCCTTAATCCCCTCAGGCGCTGCGCGCCAGCTCCCCTTGATGCAATCAAGGGGAGCCTTTGGGCGGACAGGGTCGCCCGCCCGCAAAGGCTCCATAAAATCCGCGGGCTTTCTTTTTGGCGGGTGATATTGTATAATGGCGGCAGTACAAGCATGGAGATGAGCGCATTTGTGGGCAAAGAAGCAGAGTAAGACAGAACTATTTGAGACGACGCCGGTCTTTCGGGCGCTGACGGTCATGGCCGTGCCGACGATCATCAGCCAGCTGATCGTGCTGATCTACAATCTGGCCGACACCTGGTTCATCGGCCAGACCGATGACCCCTACATGGTCGCGGCGGCGGCACTGGTGTCGACGGTGTTTCTGATGATCACCGGCCTTTCCAACCTCTTCGGCGTGGGCGGCGGCAATCTGGTCGTACAGCTGCTCGGCCGCCGGCAGGAGGACGAGGCGCGCCGCGCCGCGTCGCTCAGCCTCGTGATGGCCGCGGGGAGCGCACTGGTCTTCTCCCTGCTCTGCCTTGCGTTCATGGATCCGCTGCTCTATCTGCTCGGCGCGAGCGAGAATACGATCGGCTATGCACGGCAGTATCTGATCCCCGTCGTCATCATCGGCGCGCTGCCGACGCTGCTGGCCAACACGATGAGCACGATGCTCCGCAACGTCGGCTATTCGAAAGAGGCGGGCTTCGGCGTAAGTCTCGGCGGACTTCTGAACGTCGGGCTTGACCCGCTGTTCATGTTCGTCCTCCTGCCGAAGGGATATGAGGTGTTCGGCGCCGCGCTGGCGACGCTGCTGTCCAACCTCGTCTCGTTTGTCTATTTCATCGTCATCTACCAGAAGGTCCAGAGCAAGACCGTTCTGGCCCTGCCGCGGCGCATTGAGCGCGTGCAGAAAAGCTCCATGCGGGCCATCTTCTCCGTCGGCGTACCCGCGGCGCTGAGCCTCCTGCTCTACGACCTGACGAACATCATCATCAACAAGCTCTCCTCCGGCCACGGCGACATCGATCTGGCCGCGATGGGCATCATTCTGAAGGTCGAGCGGCTGCCGCTGAACATCTGCGTGGGCATTTGCCTGGCCATGATGCCGCTCGTCGCGTACAACTTCGCCTCCGGTGACCGGCATCGGATGCTGGCCTTTTTCCGCGTCTCCCGCCGCGCCGGGCTGGTCGTGGCAGCAGTGTGCATCGCGCTCTACTGGCCGCTCGCCCCGCAGATCATGCACGCTTTCATCCACGACGAGCAGACCGTCGCGCTCGGCACGGTCTATCTCCGGGCGCGCTGCTTCGCGCCGATCATGATGTACCTCTGCTTCCACATGGTACACTACATGCAGGCCCTCGGCAAAGGCGGCGTCTCGCTGGCCCTCGCCGCGATCCGGCAGCTGGGGATGAACATCCCTCTGCTCTTCCTGCTCGATCACTTCTTCGGCATGACTGGCATCATCTGGACACAGGTGATCGCCGACGCGCTGACAGCGGCGATCTCCTATCTCATCTACGCGCACGTCAAGCGCGGACTGGAGGTGCCCGATGGCACGAAAACAGGATCGGCGTAAGGCCTCTCCCGCCGCCACCGTCCTCACCGTGCTGGTGCTGGCGGCGCTGTTCGTCTGGCGGATGCTCAGCCCGGAGGACGGCAAAACGCAGATCACGCTGCCAAGCGGCGAGCTGCACGTCTGGTTCCTCGACGTCGGGCAAGCGGATTCCAGTCTGCTCGTCTGTGACGGACAGGCGATGCTCATCGACGGCGGCAACGTCGACGACGCGAGCTATGTCGTCTCCAGTTTGGGGCAGTACGGCGTCACATCGCTCGACTATGTCATCAACACGCACTGCGACGAGGACCACGTCGGCGGCCTCGCGGGCGTGTTGGCGAAGTTCCCGGCGGGGCATGTCTGGTCGAGCACCGCGGAATATGGCACGAAGGCGTTTTCCAACTTCGTGAAATACGCGAACGAACAGGGCCGCGACATCGAAATTCCGTCCCCCGGAGATACCTTCACGCTCGGCGAGGCGGAGATCACCGTGCTCGGCCCGCTGCGCGACTATGAAAACAACAACGAAAACTCCATCGTTCTGCGCGTCGACTATGGCGAGACGAGCTTCCTCTTCACCGGGGACATGGGCATCACAGCGGAGGATGAGCTGGTCGAGTCCGGCGCGCGGCTGGACGCGACGGTCCTCAAAGTCGGGCACCACGGCAGCGCCGGATCGACGGGCTATGTCTTCCTGCGCGAGGTCATGCCGGACTACGCCGTCATCTCCGTCGGCACGGACAACTCCTACGGCCATCCGACCGAGGCGGCGCTCAGCCGTCTGCGGGACGCGGACGCGCAGGTCTTCCGTACCGACCTGCAGGGCGTCATCCACGCGGTCAGCGACGGGCGGAACGTCACGTTCGAGACCGAGCGCAGCGCGACGGAAGCGCAGCTGAATCCCACGATCCGGGACGCCGCCGAGGTCTACATCGGCAACGTCAATTCGCAGATCTTCCACGTCTCGACCTGTCACAGCTGTCCGTCGGAGAAGAACGCCGTGCGCTTCGACTCCGTCTGGGACGCGATGGCACAGGGGTATCGCGCCCACAGCTGCGTTGAATAAAGATCTTCATCGGGGAGACCATTGGTCGCCCGGTTTCTTTGCGCCCCCATTCTTTTCTTTCTCTTCTTTGAGAAAGAAAAGAACCGCCGCGGCGTCAGAAGAAGCCAGCTGCATTCCGCTTCCGCCGGGGCGGCGAAAACTCCATATCCGCAGCCTTCTTCTTCCTTCCCAAATTGTGACCGTTTCACTGGGTCACAATTTGGCCATTTGGAATTTTACAACGCCGCACGCGATCTTGATGATGGCGCTCAGACAACATTTACGGATACGGTTTGTAAGGGCTGCGTATCCCATATATGCAAAAAAGAGACGCCAAATGGCGTCTCTTTTCTGTTTGCATCAAACCTTTTCCTTGACCTTGGCAGCCTTGCCGAGACGGTCACGCAGGTAGTAAAGCTTCGCTCTGCGGACCTTGCCGTGACGAACGGTCTCCACGTCGACCACGTTGGGCGCGTGAACCGGGAAAACCTTCTCGCAGCCGACGCCGTAGGAAATGCGGCGAACGGTGATGGATTCCTCAATACCGCCGTGCTTCTTGGCGATGATGGTGCCCTCGAAGATCTGGATTCTCTCGCGGGAACCTTCCTTGATTTTGACATGAACACGAACCGTATCGCCGACGTTCATTTCCGGCAGTTCCTTCTTCATGTACTGGCTGGTCAGAGCCTTCATCAGATCCATAATGCTTGTCCTCCTTAAAATTAAGGTGTTCATGCCGCAGGAAATGCCGCTGCGCCGTAGCGCCGGCTGCGACAGAGGACCATCCTTTCACAGACCTGATTAGTCTACCACACTCTCCGCCCAAAATCAAGGATTATTTTCGGATTTTTGCTGGATTTTCAAGATTTCTTCGCACCGAGGGCCTTCATCACCAGCGGCCCGACCAGCAAAGCCAGCACGCCGCCGATCAGCGCCGTGATCAGCTGCGGCCACGTGAACGCCGCCGTCACTGTTGCGTACTTTGCCTGCGGCACCACGTTCGGGGCCACGAGCTTCACGAGCACGATGTAGAGCGCCAAAAACTTCAGTACCGCGCCCACTGCCATCGAAACGATCGCGGCCACGGCCTTCTTTTTCAGCAGGAACGCACGCACCAGCAGCCCGAAGATCAGCGCATACACCGCGTTGCCGAGCGCCACACACGGCACCAGCGCAACGAACGCCGGCCCGATGCCGAGCAGGTAGGCGCAGAACGGCGACACGATCGCCACCGTCAGCCCCGACCACAGCCCGCCGATCAGCGCGGCCATCGCGATGACGAGGTTGACGCACGAGCCGGTCACGAACTGGCCGAGGCTTTTGGTCACAAATTGCAGGCAGAGCAGCAGCGCAAGGCAGATGGCCGTCCGCGCGATCCATGCAGTTTTTTTCATCATTTTCTCCTCCCAGCTTGTAATCTGTTTCCATTATAGCTATACTGAAAGCAGAGCACGTTGCATCTGCAACGAAACAGGAGGATTTTCCATGATCTCATCCCAGGATCTTCAAATTCTGTCCAGCACGCACCTCTTCAGCGGCTTTTCCGAGGAGGCCCTCCGCGCGCTCTGCGCGGCGCTGCGGCCCTCTGTGGCGGAGCTTCCGCGCGGCCGCTTCCTCTGGCGGATGGGCGAACAGGTGACGCAGGCGGGGATCGTCCTCTCGGGCCGCATCGAGGCGTGGCACTATTCCGCCTCCGGCCATGCCGACCTTGCCGCGGTGCACGAAGCGGGCGGCGTCTTCGGCGACGTGCTGATGTCCGCGCAGACCGTCGGCAGCCCGGTCGAGCTGCGTACCGCCGCCGATAGCCGCGTCTTTTTTCTCTCGCTTGCGTCGCTGCTTGCGCTCTGCGCGGCGGGCGGCGACGAAGACTGTGCGCATCTTCTGGAAAATCTGCTCCGCGAGGTCTCGGAGAAATACTGGCGCCTGCAGCGCCGTATCCAGCGCCTCTCCATTCCGGATGGCCGCCGCCGTCTCGCCGATTTTCTCTGCGCGCAGGGCGCTGCGGACTTCACGCTCCCCATTTCCCGGGAACAGATGGCCCGTCAGCTCGGCATGGAACGCAGCGCGCTCTCGCGCCTGCTTGGCCGGCTCCGGGACGAGGGGCTCCTCCGCTGGGACCGTTCGCACTTCGTCCTTCTCGACCCCGCCGCCCTCCGATCCCTCGCCGACGACGCCTGACCTCAAAAAAGGCCCCTCCAACGGAGGGGCCTTTCCCAATTCATCATTCACACAAACGTGAGCTCTTCCTCATAGAGCTTTCCGCTCCGGTCATAGCCCTGCGGCTTGTAGGTGATCGACCCGATGGCCGGCTTCGGCGCGCCAAAGCGCGGATTGTAGCCAAACAGGTTGATATACCGTTCCAGATCGGCGCATTCCGCCTCCATCGCCTCAAGCAGCTCAAATGTCGCCGTTGCGTCGTCGATGGCCCGGTGCGTGTTCTGTGTCTGCAAGCGGTACGCCTCTACGGCGTTCGCCAGCTTGTGCGGATAGGGCCGCCGATCCTTGTAGACCGTCATCGCGTCCAGCATTTTCACGCCCCGCAGCGCATCCGCCATGCCGTGCGCCCGCAGGAAAAAGTAGAGGAAGCAGAGGTCGAACTGCGCATTGTACGCCACGATCAGCGTCCGCCCCGCGCGGAGCATCTCCGCGAACCGCTCCGCCACAACCGGCTTTTCCAGCCCGTCATCCGCCAGCATCTGCTCCGTGATTCCCGTCAGATTCGTGATCATCGCGGGCAGATGTCTGCCCGGCGAGAGACGGATGAACTCGTCCATCTCCTCCCGGCGGAGCGCCCCGCCCTCCTGCGTCAGCTGCAGCACCGCCAGCTCGATGATCTCATCCGTGCGGCAGTTGATGCCTGTCGTCTCCGTATCGAGCACGAGCAGGCTGTCAAATTGTGAAAACAGCGTCTCCAGCATACTCAGTCCTCGCGCCGAAGCTCTTCCAGCAGCTCCGCGACCTGCTCCGGCGTATAGTCGTAGATGTGGTCGCAGAACTGGCAGTCGATGTGGATGGTCTCTCCTTCGTCGACGATGTCCTGCAGTTCCTGCTCGCCGAGGCTGATGAGCGTCCGCGTCACACGCTCGCGGCTGCAATAGCAGCGGTATTCCACTGGCGTCCGCTCCAGGATCTCCAGCTCAAACGCACCGAGCACCGTGTGCAGGATCGCCGCGCCCGGCAGCCCGTCTTCCATCATCTCCGTGACGTTGCCCGCTGCGCGGATGCCGGCCTCGATCTTATCGATGACCTCGTCCGGCGCTCCGGGCAGCAGCTGCACAAGGTATCCGCCCGCACACTTGACCGACTGATCCGTGTCCACGAGCACACCCAGCGCGCACGCCGTCGGCGTCTGCTCGCTCCGCGCGAAATAATCCGTGATGTCCTCGGCGATCTCGCCGGTCACAAGCTGAACGCTGCCGACATACGGCTCCTTCATCCGCAGATCGCGGATGACCGTCAGCGTCCCGTCCGTGCCGACCGCCGCGCCCACATCGAGCTTGCCGCGGTGCTTTTCCATCAGGCTGATCTGCGGATTTTCCACCCATCCGCGCACATTGCCCTCCGCGTCCGCCACGGCCAGCAGCGTCCCGAGCGGCCCGCCGCCCTTGACCTGCAGCGTGATCGACCCGTCCTCGATCTTCTGCATATTGCCCATCATCGACGCCGCGCTGAGCAAACGCCCCAGCGCCGCCGTCGCCGTCGGCAGCGTTTTATGGATCTGTCTTGCGCGCTCCACGATCCCGGTCGAGGTGATGGCCACGGCCTTCACCCATCCGTCCTTCGTCATCGCGCGTACCAGTTCGTCTTTCATGTTATTTCCTTTCTCGCCGCGAGATAAACGCGCAGCTCGTCCTCCTTCGGCGCGCGGCACTTCCGGTTGCCGAAGACGTCGATCTTTGTAAATCCGGCCTCCCGGAGCCAATCCGTCAGTTCCTCTGCCGTGTACGCATACTCGATATGCTCCTCGAACGACCGTTCCCAGACCTTGCCGCTCCGCTGAAACAGATCCATCCCGTAATAGCAGAGCCGCTTTTTCGGGTCGAACTCCGTCCGCCACACGCAGTAGGTGTCCTCCGTCTCGTCGAGGAACGTCTGCCCGGCCAGCCCTTCGAGCTTGTAAGGCGTATTGATGTCAAAGAGGAACAACCCGCCTGGCGTCAGCGCCTCCTGCACCCGCCGGAACGTCTTCTGCACATCCACCGGCCGCGTCACATAATTGAGGCTGTCCAGCGCGCAGATCACGCTGTCCACCTGCTCCGGCAGGCGCAGCCGCTGCATCGGCTGACAGACGAAAAACGGCCGGTTTTCCGCCAGATGCGAGCATTTTTCGTCCGCCACCGCGAGCATTTCCCCCGAAAGATCCGCGCCGATCACGCGATACCCATGCTCCGCCAGAAGCACAGAGAGGGAGCCGGTGCCGCAGGCCAGATCCAGCACCGTTTCGGGCCGGAGCCTGTACCGCCTGAGCAGCGTCTCCCAGAATTGCAGTATTTTTTCGTAGGGAATGTCGTAGGTCAGCGCGTCATACGACGCGGCGAGCGCCTCATAGGCGCTCACTTTTCTTCCTCCGCCAGCCGTGCAAAGATCGTGCGGTAGGCGTCCGTGCCGTAATTCAGGCTGCGGTTCACGCGGCTGATCGTCGCGCTCGACGCGCCGGTCTTCTCCAGAATGTCGTTGTAGATGAGGCCCTCGTTCAGCAGCTTGGCCACTTCAAATCGCTGCTCCATGGCCTTCAGCTCCGAGACGGTGCAGAGGTCGGTAAAAAAGTCGTAACACTCGTTCAGATCCCGCAGCTGCAGGATCGCGTGATACAGTTCGCTTTCCGGATCAGAATGCTTATTTCGATTATTCAAGGCAAAATGCTCCTTTTCTGTTCTGTCCATTCATATTAACACTTTAACGCTTGAAAGTAAAGCACCATTTGTAAAGTTTGCATGAATTCTTCCATTCGCCGCATCCCCCGCCGCAGCGGCTCCAAAATAGAAGCGTCATTGCGAACCAGTGCGCACACTGGTGTGGCAATCCCGTGGATCTTC
>CAJMLC010000047.1 GCA_905214155.1 uncultured bacterium
CATCCATCTGTTTACAGAGGGATGTGCGAAAGGCGCGCGCCTTTCGTGTATGATTTGATTTTATCATGTTTTTTGTAAAAATCAACCGTCATGCCGGAAAAAAATCGGGCCGTGTGCCGCTTTTTCTTCCGCCGAAAAAAACTCCGGCCCCCTCATCCGAGGGGGCCGGTCTTTTCCGTTATTCCGGGAACGACACCGTGATCGTCGTCCCCTTTCCGACCTCGCTCACCAGCGCGATCTCGCCATGGTGATAGGCCACGGCGTGCTTCACGATGGACAATCCGAGCCCCGTTCCGCCGGACGCCTTGGAATGGCTCTTATCCACGCGGTAAAACCGCTCAAAGATGCGGCTCTGGTGCTCCGGCGCGATGCCGATCCCTGTGTCTGTCACGCGGATGCTGGCCTTCCCGTCCGCCTCGTCCACCTGGACGCGGACGCTGCCGCCCTCGCGGTTGTATTTCACCGCGTTGTCGCACAGGTTGTAGATCGTCTCATAGAGCAGCCGCCGCACGCCGTTGATCTGCACGCTCTTGCCTTCGACGCTGATGGTGACGTTCCGCGCCTCGGCCGCGCCCTGCAGATCCTGCGCCGCCTCCTTCGCGACGGACAGCAGATCGACCGACTCGCGCGGCATCTCGTCACCCTCGTCCAGCTGGCTCAGGCGGATGATGTCGCCGATCAGCGTCACGAGGCGCTGCGCCTCGGCCCGGATGTGCCCGACGAACCGCGGCGCGTCCTCCTGCTTGACCATCCCGCTCTCGAGCAGCTCCGCGCTGCCGATGATGCCCTGCAGCGGCGTTTTCAGCTCGTGCGAGACGTTCGCAGTAAATTCGCGCCGGCTCTGCTCGGCGTTCTCATGCTCCGTGATGTCGAAGGCCAGCAGCGCCGCGCCGCGCTGCTCGCCCGCCGTGTCGATCCGGCTGATGTCAAACTGCCAGATCCGTCCCGCGCGCTCCGCCCGCAGCTCGCTGTGCCCCTCGCTCATCGCCGCGGCGATCGCGCTGTCCAGCTCCCGGCTCCGGTCCACGACGAGGAAATCCTGCCCCACGCAGCCCGCATCCACGCCGAACAGACGCTGCGCCGCCGGGTTGATGCTGAGCACATAGCCCCGCTCGTCCAGCAGCACGAGCCCCTCGCGGAGGCTCCCGGTGATCTGGGCAAATTCGTCGGTCTTGCGCTTCAGCTCGCGCACCTGCGCATTGATCTGCCCGCTCTGGCGGCTGATGCGGCCCAGCAGCGGAGACAGCTCTTCATACGCGTCGTTTTCGAGCGGATGATCGAGGTCGAGATTGTTCAGCGGCTCGACGATCCGGCGCGACAGGCGTCGGGCAAAGATGGCCGACAGCACCAGCGCCGCGATCAGCACCACGAGGATCGGCTGCAGCATACCGAGCAGCAGCACGCCGACCGTCGCGTGGCTCCGCGAGATGCGGAGCACCGTCCCGTCAGAAAGGCGCTTCGCGCAGTACATCGTCTTTTCCAGAAACGTCGTGGAATAGCGGACGCTCTCGCCCGTGCCGTTCTCCATCGCCTGCTGCACCTCGGCGCGCCCGCCGTGGTTTTCCAGAGACTCGGCGTCGGCGTCCGTGTCATAGAGAACGGTGCCGTCGGCGTCGATCCACGTCAGGCGGTAGCGCCGGGTGTCGACGCGCTGCAGCCCCGTCTCGCCGCCGTCTTCGACCATGATGGCCGCAAGGCCCAGCTCGTCCTGCAGCTGCTGCTCCTGCACGCCGCCGAAATATTCATAGAGGCAGCCCATGATGATGACCAGACTGGCCAGCAGCACCGCCCCCGCGATCAGCACGATGGACCGGAAGATCTTTTTGGTCATGTCCGCGCCTCCCATCGGTAGCCGACGTTGCGGACCGTCTCGATCCGCTCGCCATAGATCCCGAGCTTCTGCCGGAGCGTCCGGATATGCATGTCGACGGTCCGTGTCTCTCCGCAGTAGTCCGTGCCCCAGACCTGCTCCATCAGCTTCTCGCGCGTCCACGCGACGCCCGGATGCGACAAAAAGAGTTTCAGCAGCTCAAATTCCTTGTATGTAAGCTCCACGCGCGCGCCGTCGGCCGACACGGTGTGCTCATCCAGATTGACAAACAGGCCGCCCGTTTTCAGCAGGTGTTCGACGGCCTTCGGCTGGACGCGGCGGAGCACGGCCTTGACACAGGAGACCAGCTCCATGACGCCGAACGGCTTCGTCAGGTAATAGTCCGCGCCGAGGTCGAGGCCCTGAATTTTATCATATTCCGTGCCGCGGGCCGTCGCCATGACGACGGGGATCGCGGCCATGCGCGCGTCTGCGCGGATGCGGCGCAGCAGCTCGATGCCGTCGATCCCCGGCAGCATCACGTCGAGCACGACCAGCTCCGGCAGCGCCGCACCCTGCAAGGCATCCCAGAAGGACGTGCCATCCTCGAAGCCGCGCGCTTGAAATCCCGTGGACTGTAAGGCGTATACCTCGATGTCGCGGATGCTGGCGTCATCCTCCACGCACCAGATCATGCGTCTCCCTCCTTGTGCACACCGGTCACAGAGAAGATCACCCATTCGGCAATGTTCGTCGCGTGGTCCCCGATGCGCTCAAAATATTTTGCAATCATCAGCAGGTCCAGTGCGTACTCGCCGTCAGACGGCTCCGCCGCGATCTTCTCAATCAACCGATGCTTCACCTGATCGAAATAGGCGTCGACGGTATCGTCGTCCCGGACAACCTGCTCTGCTAACAGTATATCACGTTTTACGAAAGCATCAACACTATCTGTCACCATTTTTATCGTTGCCCGCGCCATTTCACGCATGAGTTCGCTGTCCTCCGGGCCGCGGCCGGCCAGGAACGTGACGATCTCGGCGATGTCCTCGGCCTGGTCGCCGATGCGCTCCATATCCGTGATCATCTTCAGCGCCGCCGAGATCTGCCGCAGGTCGCGCGCGACCGGCTGCTGCTGCAGCAGCAGCTTCAGGCAGAGCGACTCAATATCCCGCTCCTTGCGGTCGATCTCCGCGTCCAGCGGCTCCACCTGCCGGGCCAGCTTCACGTCGCCGTCCTCCATCGCCTTGGCCGCCAGCGCGATCACCTCTTCGCACCGCGCGCCCATCTCGATCATCTCCCGATTCAGCAGCGCCAGCTGCTCATCAAACCGGCTTCTCATCATCCAAACCTCCCCGTGATATAGTCCTCGGTCTTCTTCTCGCGCGGCTGGGAGAACATCTGCTCCGTCCCGCCGTACTCGATCAGCTCGCCGAGCAGGAAAAACGCCGTGTTGTCCGAGATCCGGACGGCCTGCTGCATATTGTGCGTGACGATGACGATGGTATATTGCTCCTTGAGCTGCATCGCCAGCTCCTCGATCTTCGACGTGGAGATGGGGTCGAGCGCGCTCGTCGGCTCGTCCATCAGCAGCACCTCCGGCTCCACGGCCAGCGCCCGCGCGATGCAGAGCCGCTGCTGCTGTCCGCCGGAGAGGCCAAGGGCGTTCTTTTTCAGCCGGTCCTTGACCTCGTCCCAGATGGCCGCGCCGCGGAGCGACCGTTCGACGATCTCGTCGAGCTTCGCCCGGTTCCGGACACCGTGCGTGCGCGGGCCGTAGGCGATGTTGTCATAGATGCTCATCGGGAAGGGATTCGGCTTCTGGAAGACCATGCCGATCTGCCGCCGCAGGTCGTTCACGTCCGTGCCGGGCGCGTAGATGTTCTGCCCGTGGAAGGCCACGCTCCCGGTGATCTTCACGCCGGGCACCAGATCGTTCATCCGGTCGAGCGTCTTGAGGAATGTCGACTTGCCGCAGCCGCTCGGCCCGATGAGGGCCGTGATGCTCTTTTCGGGGATGTCCATGCAGATATTGGTCAGCGCCTGATGGCTGCCGTACCAGAGGTTCAAATCATTGACGGAAATGATACTGTTCATAGTGCGTTCTTCCTCCTGAAATAGCGGGATACGAGGCTTGCCGCCAGATTGATGAGCAGCGCGAGCACCATCAGGATGGCCGCGATGGCAAAGGCCACGCCGAACTCGCCCTGCTCCTTCGCGTAGACGTAGAGGGCGACCGTCAGCGTTGCGCCCGCGCTGTGCAGGCCACGCCAGATGCCGTTCAGCGCGTGGGCAAAGCCCGCCGTGAACAGCAGCGCCGCCGACTCGCCGAGGATGCGCCCGATGGAGAGGATGCAGCCCGTGATCACGCCGTCGACGCAGCCGGGCATGACGACCGTGCGGATCACGCGCCATTTGCCCGCGCCGAGGCCGAACGCGCCCTCGCGATAGCTCTGCGGCACGGTCTTCAGGCTCTCCTGCGTCGTGCGCATGATGGTCGGCAGATTCATGATCGTCAGCGTCCATGCGCCTGCGATCAGCGATGTGCCGTTCTTGCAGAAGATCAGCATGCCGACAAGGCCGTAGATGATGGACGGGATGCCGGAGAGCGTCTCCGCCGCGTACTCGATCGCCGCGACGAGCTTTTTGTTCGCCGCGTATTCATTTAAGTAGATGGCCGCGCACACGCCGAGCGGCAGCACGAAGAGGATCGTCGCCATCACGAGATAGAGCGTGTTCAGGATGTCCGGCAGGATGCCGATGCGCTCTTCCAGATAGCTCGGCGCGGTGGACAGCAGCTCCCAGCTGATGTTCGGCACGCCCTTCCAGAGCACGTATCCGATGAGGAACAGCACAAGCGCCGCCGTCAGGCCGGCGGAAAGGTACATCAGGGCCCGCATCGTGCCGGTATAGATCCGCCGCCGGAGCGGTAATTTCTTCTGCATATTATCGCTCCTTTCCGCGCTTCAAGAAGAAGTTCAGCGCCGCATTGATGAGCATGATGAACAGGAACAGCACCAGCGCAATGGAGAACAGCGCCTGCCGCTGCAAGCCGCTGGAATAGGACATCTCGCTGGCGACCGCCGTCGTGAGGAAGCAGACGCTCTGGAACAGGCTCGGCATATTGGCCACATTGCCCGAGACCATCATGACGGCCATGGCCTCGCCGATCGCGCGGCCCACACCGAGCACGACCGCCGCGGCAATGCCGCTCTTCGCCGCCGGGACAGACACCTTGAAATACGTCTCGATGGGCGTGGCCCCGAGGGCCAGCGACGCGTCCTCATATTCGCGCGGCACAGCCTCGAGCGCCGTGACCGAGACTTTGATGATGGACGGCAGGATCATGACCGCGAGGACGATGATCGCGGCCAGCAGGCTCGCGCCGTCCGACAGGTGGAACACCCTGCGGATGCCGGGCACGAGCACCAGCATACCGACGAGGCCGTACACAACCGACGGGATGCCCGCGAGCAGGCTCACCGCCGTCTGCATCACGTCCTTTACGCGCTTCGGCGCGCACTTCGCCAGGTACACCGCCGTCAGAAAGCCGACCGGCACGCCGAGCACGATGGCCCCGGCCGTGCCGTAGACGCTCGTCAGGATGAACGGCAGAATGCCGTACTGCGGCTCTGCCGCCGTGGACGCCCAGGTCTTTCCGAACAGGAAGGGCACCAGGCCGATCTTCCGGATGGCCGGAATGCCCGAGATCACCAGATAGACCGTGATCACCAGCACGCAGCCGACCGCGACCAGACCAAACAGTAAAAACAGCGCATGGACGACGGTCTCAACAATATGTTTTCCTCGTTTCATCGCAATTTCCTCACATAGGGCCAAAAAGGCGGCTATCCTGCCGCCTTTTTGATTTGCCTTTAGTTGACCGCCACAGCACCGGCCTTGCCGATGAGCTCTGCCTGCGCCGGATCCAGCGCGTAGTCATAGAACGCCTGTGCCGTTTCGCTCAGGGCCTCGCCGTCCTTCGTGACGAGGACGAACGGTCTCTGGACCACATAGCTGCCATCCTTGACAGTGTCTTCGCTCGGGGCCACGCCGCCGACGGTCAGGGCCTTGACGGTGTCCTTGACTGCGGAGAGGGAAGCATAGCCGATGGCATCCGGGTTCTGCGCAACCGTGGCGATCACGTCGCCGGTGGAGGTCAGCTCCTGACGGTACTGGCAAGCATCGCTGGTACCGGTGATGGACTCGAAGCCGTCGCGCGTGCCGGAGCCGGCTTCACGGCCGATGAGGACGATCTCCGCGTCGCTGCCGCCAACATCCTTCCAGTTGGTGATCTCGCCGGTGTAGATCTTCGCGATGGTCTCGACGTCGAGGTCAGAGACGGGATTTTCCGGGTTCACAATGATGGCGATGCCGTCGAGGGCCAGGGTGGTTTCCTTCAGGCCGGAAGCCTTTTCCTCATCCTTCAGGGCGCGGCTGGAGAGTCCAATGTCGCAGCGGCCTTCGCTCACAGCCTGGATGCCGGAGCCGGAGCCGGTCGGGTTATAGGTGAAGGTCACGTTGGGGTTTTCCGCCATGAAGGATTCGCCCAGGGCGCCGATGACCTTTTCCATCGAGGTGGAGCCGTCGGTCGCGACGGTGCCGCTCAGTTCCTTGGTGGCCGGGGCCGCATCCTGCTTGGTGTCGGAAGCTGTCGTATCGGTGGCCGCATCCTGCTTGGTGTCTGCCGCAGAGGTATCCGCAGCGGTATCGTTCGAAGTAGTCTTTGCTGCACAGCCGGCAAACAGAGCCAGCGCGCACGTCAGCGCGAGCAGCAGTGCAATGATCTTTTTCATTTTTTGTTTCTCCTTTGATTTTAATGTTCTCGACTTCCTGTCTACGGTTATGAGGATACTGCCCGCACGTAAAATGCAAAAGCGCCGCTTTGTAAAATCGGCGTAAAAAGGCAGCCCCTCCCGAAGAAGGGGCCGCCTGTATGCAGTTCGGCACAAAACGCGCTCAGTTTTGCTTCCGATAGACCGCCGCAAACACGAGCGCCGCGAGCAGCACCGCCGCGCTGACCGCCGCCCAGACCCAGCCGGACGATACGCCCGCGCTGTCCTGCGCGGGCGTATCGCTGCTTCCGCCGCCCGGCGGACTGAAATTCCCGTCCATGCCGTCCGGCGGCGTAAAGCCGCTGCTGTCATCGGGCCGCTCCGGCGGGGTCTGCCCGTCCGTATCATCCGTATTCCCACGGTCAAAGCCGCGCCCGCTGCCATTGTTCATCGTGCCCATGTCCAAGAGCGTCAGCCCGCTCGCGTCGACCGCCGTCTCGTCTCCATTCAGCTGCGCGGCCACGGCCTCGCTCCGCCGCTGGCAGAACGTCCGCAGCGCCGCAGCGCCTGTCTCAAATTCCTCCGCCGTGCAGAACTTCGTCGGGTCCTGCTCGACATACGGCGCAATCAGCGCATACGCCTCATCGAGAATCGCCCCGATGTCGACCGTCTCCAAAAATTCCGCAAACAGCGCATGATATTCTGCCGTATATGTCTCATCCGAGAAGATCCACGCCTGCATCGGCCGGTCTTCGAGCACCGTGTCAATGTCGTCGTTCACCGCAGAACTCGCGTCATTGCTCTGGAACGTCCCGAACGCGAGGTTGTAGTCCCACGGGATCATCGAGAGCTTCCCGTCCTGCTCATAGAGGTAATAGTTGTGGATCATCGACCCGGTGTAGCTGTCTCCATTGACCACGAAATTGTGCACCACGAAATACCGCAGCACCGCATCCACATCGAGTACCGATTCCAGATCCTCGTACGCCGACAGCTTTTTCAGCGACGCGATCAGCCGCTGCTCATCCGCCTCCGAGATGTCCGTCTTCGCGTTGTCAAAGATGTTCGCGTAGCTGTCCGGGTCATCGTCGATGTATTGCAGCTTTACATCCTCGCTGCCCATGCCGCCGCCCGGCCCGCCGTTCCCGCCGAATGTCACGCCCTCCGGCATCGTCGGCATTTCGCCATCCGGCAGCTCCGGCATTTCCCCGGAAACATCGGGCCGCTGTCCACCATTAAACGCCGCGCCGTTCGTATCCGGCGGCGTCGGACGGCCCTGCCCGGACGCGGTCTGTTCCGCCGCCGCATCCTCGGTCGGATCGGTCTGCGCCTCGCCGCCGTAGAACTCCACATCGTCCATGTCAAAGCCGCGTCCATTCCCGCGCCCGCCGCCGAAGCTCATGCTGTCCGGCTTGTAAAGCTCGCCCGTTCCGCTGTAATTCCGTTCGAGGAACGCATCCTCCACGCCCTCGACCGCCAGATACAGCCCGAAGTCCTCACCGTTGACCGTGATGTACACGAATGAGCAGAGCGGCGCATCCACGCCGAATTCCGTCATCATCCGATACGTCAGATAGTCCTTCATCATCGTGTTGTCGAAGATCAGGTTGTTGAGGTTCAGTTTATCGAGGCCGTGATAGGTCTTCGTCTCGTCATAGTGGTCAAATTCCACCTTGAAGCTGTAGCGCGAGCTGCCGAGGGCCGCGACGCTCGCCAGCGACGTGTTGCCCTTGGCCCGGATGACCACGTTTTTATAGCTCTCGCCGTCGATCACCACGGCGCAGGCGCTGTACTCCTCCGCCTCGCAGTTTTCAAGAAAGCCGTCCCAGTCGTCCATCACGATGTCGATCGTATGTACGCGCGACGAGTCGAACAGCCTGCTCTCATAGCCCATCGTCCGCTCCACCTGCAGCCCGCCGCTGGCCTTGACATACACCAGCCCCGCGCTCGCCAGCAGCGACACGATCAGCACGATCACGCACACGCGCTCCAGATTTTTACTTGTCGCCATTGTGCCGCCGCCCTCTCTTTATCCCATATAGTCGCCGTTGTAGCTCACCAGAGCTGCGCTATTGATTCCGTCCATCGCCGACAGCTCATTGATGAAATCCGTGTTGTCGGACTTCAGGCGCAGCTCGAGATTCAGCTCGATGTTCCCCGCCTGCACGGCCTTGCTCTTGAGGACGCAGCGCTGCGTCTTCGTCTCGAGATACGCCTTCGCCGTCGCCTCCGTCGCGCTGTCCGCGCACTGGAGCACGAGGATATACGGATTCACATGGCTCTTCCGGTTGACGAAGAGCAGCAGAATGACGCCGATGATCGCGCTGCCGATGACGGCCAGCGGGATGAAGCCTGCGGCCAGCACGATGCCCGCCGCGATCGACCAGAACAGGAACGCGAGGTCGAGCGGCTCCTTGATGGCCGTGCGGAGGCGGACAATGGACAGCGCGCCGACCATGCCGAGCGACAGCACCGCGTTCGACGTCACGGCGAGGATGACCAGCGTCGTGATCATCGTCAGCGCCAGCAGCGTCACGCGCACATTGCCCGGCCCGTAGACGAAGGGCTCGCGCGTATAGTCCACGATCGTTTTCGCCCGCAGCCGCTCCGTCCGCGCCTTGCGGCACAGCTCGCCGAGCAGCGCATCGTCCCAAGGATCGACCGCGTCAAAGCGCCCCGCCGCGATGTCCCGGGCCTGCCGCTCCGTCAGCTGCGTCTGCTCCTTCCAGCCAAGCCCGCCGCGCTTACACTTTTTCTCCAGCTGGATGAAGCCCGTGTCGCCGTTATAATACCGGATGCGGAATTTCTCCCGCCGGCTCACGCCGTCCAGCTTTTCGCGCAGCGCCCGGTCCTCCGGCGTGTCAAAATAGAGACTCCGGATGCTGTACCGGCCATCCACCGCATGTGCATCCGGCTGCATCACCGCCCGCAGCCGCTGCCGCAGCACAAAGAGATCGCCGGGATCCAGCGCGATCTTCCATTCATGGCGATAGTCCATGCTTCCTGCTCCTTTCGCGTGTTCGTGGGCCCATCATACCGCACGTTGCTGAATCCTTCCTGAAAAACCGTGCCTTGAAAAACTTTTTTCTTTTCAGCTTTATTTCAGCCTTGCATTATATTATAATCAAAGAAACACACAAGCCGGGATGCACAGGAGGTGCAGACTATGAAAATTCTGATCGTGGAGGACGAGGTACTTCTCGCCAACTCCTTAAAAACCCTGCTTGAAAAAAAAGGCTTCACCGTCGAGGTCGCCTATGACGGCGAGACTGGAAAAGATTATGCCGAGACAGGCGTCTACGACCTTCTAATTCTCGACGTCATGATGCCGAAGCTCAACGGTTACGACCTCGCCCGCCAGGTCCGGGCCGAGCGCTGCGCGACGCCGATCCTGATGCTGACCGCCAAAGGCGAGCTGGAAGACCGGATCGAGGGTCTGAACGCCGGGGCAGACTATTACCTAACGAAACCATTTGACACGCGCGAGCTGCTGGCCTGCATCAATGCCCTCCTCCGGCGGCAGGGCGATCAGGTGGACGAGCTTCGTTTCGGCAATACCGCGCTCGACCTCGACTCCGGCATGCTCGTCTGCGGGGCAGAGCGTGTGCGCCTGTCCGCCAAAGAATTTGACATCATGCGCTTCCTGCTCCAATCCAAGGGCAACAATCTTTCCAAAGAGGTGCTGCTTGCGCGCGTCTGGGGCTTCGACTCCAATGCCGTAGAGAACCACGTCGAGGTCTACGTCGGCTTCCTCCGCAAAAAGCTGGCCTCCATCGGCTCCAATGTCCGCATCGAGGCCGTGCGCCGCCTCGGCTACCATCTGGAGGTGGCGGACGCATGCTGAAACGGCTTCGCATCCAGTTCATCGCCATCATCATGGCGCTGCTGACGCTCCTGCTCGGGAGCGTGATCGGCCTGATCTACCATTTCACGCGGCAGAGCCTCGTGAAGGAGAGCCGCGACATGATGGACTCGCTCGCCGCCAGCCCGTTCCAGCTGGCCCGGCTAGATGAGGCGACGAACCGCGTCAATCTCCCCTACTGCATGCTCCAGGTCAGCAAATACGGTGAGATCCTCGCCACCAACGGCGGCTATTATGACCTCTCGGACAAAGATTTTCTGCAGGAGCTCATCGCCGTCACCTATTCCTCCACCGACATGCAGGGCGAGATCCCGCAGTACAACCTCCGCTACAGCCGCTATCTGCTGCAGAACGGGCAGCGCCTCGTCTTCGTCGACACCACAAGCGAGCAGGCCACGCTCCACGCCCTGCTCCGCAACAGTCTCCTGCTCGGCGCTGCCGCGCTTTTGCTGTTCTTCGGCGTGAGCTTGCTGCTCGCTCGCCGGACCGTTCAGCCGGTCGAAGCCGCGTGGCAGCAACAAAAGCAATTCGTTGCCGATGCCTCGCACGAACTGAAAACGCCGCTGACCGTCATCATGACAAATGCCGAGCTGCTCGAAAGCCCGGACTACCCGCCGGAGGCCAAGACGCAGTTCTCCTCCAACATTCTCACCATGTCGCATCAGATGCGCGGCCTGGTCGAGAGCCTTCTGAACCTCGCCCGCATCGATCAGGGCCAGAAGGCCGCGGCCCACACGCCGGTCGACCTCAGCAAGCTTGTCTCCGATGCCACGCTCCCCTTCGAAGCCCTGTTCTTCGAGCAGGAGCTGACGCTTGAGACCGACATCGCCCCCGATCTGACCGTCCCCGGCGACGCGGCACAGCTCCGGCAGGTGGTCGAAATTCTGCTCGATAACGCGCAGAAATACGCCGAAGCCCCCGGAACCGTCCGCGTCACGCTCGCCCGTCAGGGCCATCATGTCCGCCTCTGCGTCGCCGACACCGGCGCGCCCCTCTCCCCCGAGGACTGCAAAAACATCTTCAAGCGCTTCTACCGTCTAGACGATGCGCGCAGCCGCGACGGCAGCTTCGGGCTCGGCCTCTCCATCGCGCAGTCCATCGTCGACACGCACCACGGCAGAATCTGGTGCGAGAGTGCAACTGGCCTGAACTCCTTCTTTGTCGAACTTCCGCAATAACAAAAGGCCCGCCGAATCCGTTCGGCGGGCCATTTTATCTATCCATTCAGCGCCTCCTGCAAATTTTTCAGTGCCTTTTTCTCGATTCTTGACACGTAAGACCGCGAAATGCCGCACTTTGCGGCGATCTCCCGCTGTGTCAGCGCGTCTCGCCCGCCAAGTCCGTAGCGCAGGATCAGGATCGTCCGCTCGCGCGGCGTCAGCGCCCGCGCCATCGCGTCATAGAGCTGCCGGTTCATCTCCTTCGCGCTGAGATTTTCAAACAGATCCTCGTCCGTGCAGATCACATCCATCAGCGACAGCGCATTTGCGTCCTTCCCCGTCTCGATGCACTCCGACAGCGACACGTCCCCCGCCGTCTTCTTCTGCGCCCGGAAATACATCAGGATCTCATTCGCTATCCTCTCTCAACGGATACATAGGTTGCTCAACAGGGGGTAAATCCGCCTCTCCATCCTCCGCAAACAGGTACACATAGGCATTTTTGCCGTCCC
>CAJMLC010000048.1 GCA_905214155.1 uncultured bacterium
GCGTTCAAGATTCTGAGCAGCTTCCAACCCAGCGTCGTATCTGTATCCTGCACGGTCTGCGGCTCCTGCGCATGCTGGTCGCCAAACCCGCCGCGCTGTCCGCCGCTGAAACCTGTATCCGCTGTTTTTTGCGGCTTTTCTTCTGCCATATACGCTGAGTCGCTGCCGAATCCACCGCCATAGTTGCGTTCCTGTGCATATTGTTTCTCTTTCTGTGCCCTCTGTGCCGCCTCCGCGGCGGCCATCTCCTGCCGGAGCTTCAGCGCCTTGGCCTTCGCCTCAAAGCGCGGCTCCGCCGTGTAGATCCCCTCTACCTGCAATTCCATCCCTCCTTACAAAGCAAGGCCCCTCTGCAATGCGGAGAGGCCCCATTTTTTATCTCCCGAGCAGCGATCTCGCCTGTGCCTGCGTCAGTCCCATCGCCGCCAGCTGCTCGCCGTTCGGCATCACGCCCGCCAATGTACCCGAATAAATTGAAAAAAGCTCCCCATCGAAGTGGGGAGCCAATTCCGATCATTTACTTCTCATAATGGTACGGCCCGTGCTCGTAGTGCGGCACATCGTCCTCCGAACCCTCCAGAATTTCAAACACATTCGGCGGGAACAAATAAGATTCATCCGAAGGGATCAGCACCCGATACCAGCCCTTTTCGACCGACAAAACTTCCGAAACTGTCCCTGTTGGGAAGGAGACAAAATCCGGCCCGATGTATTTTACCTTCAATCCAACCACTCCTTTATAAAGAAATCGTGTTTCCCAAATCCTGTACACTGTGACCAATGAACCTCAACAAATCGTTCGCCCTCTTCTGTTGCAATCCAGCCAAATCCCTTTGTATGTTGCCAGTCTGCAACATTACCACCATATTTGTCAGCAAACTTCCAAGCATCACGATACACAACCTTCGTTTTCTTTCCAGCAAATGTTTCAATATTCTGGATATGAGTTCCCTCGACAAAATGATACACTTTTCCGGTTTTCAAATCCATCACATCATAATTTGCCGCTTTTGCGCCCACGGATCTACCAATCAGTATATCAGGTTCCTTGACAGTGTCAAGCGGATCTACGAATTCCTCTTCGTCATAATTAAACCCTCTCTCAAACGCCTCATAGTATTCCTCTGCCGGCATGGGCAGCTTTTCTTCCAGCCCAACCGGCCTCGGTGTGCTTGTTGCCGGAACCAATGCCGTACTGCCGCGCTTTCCGGCCTTTCGCTGCGAAAACCGATCCATAAAATCCCGTTTCGCCGCAGGGATCAGCTCCATCAAACCAGCCAATGCCCCACCGGTTCGGACGCCATGCTCTACGCTCGTCCAATACTGCTCCGGTGTCATTTTTCCGGCTACAAAATCACCGAGATTTTGAATTGCCTCCGAACCACCAACCGACAGCATCCCTTGGAGCACACGGGCCAATGGCCCGCTTAGACCGAGTGCGCCTAAACCGGCTCCGCCAATTCGACTCATCAGCCATAACTGCGCAGCAGTCCCCATGAGATTTGTTGTTGAATATAGCGATGGCTCCTTTTTCGCCGCAAGGTCAGCCCCATTTTGAAACGCCTTGAATTCCTGCTTTGACTGCTCCAGCGGTGATAACTGTGTTATTACATCCATCGCAGAAGTGTACCCTGTTCCGTCCATAAAGCCCTTGCCGACCGCATATTGTTTGGTGTGTACATTTCCGTCCAGCTTGTAGAAAAGGTCTGCCCATTTCGCCGCAGCTTCGTCATCCTTTGCTGCGAGCGCCTGTCTATATGGATCAAAATTTACTAATGATCCACCATTTCCAATCGTCCCAACCGGATGGGCTGTATTTATCACCTCTTTTGCTTCGCTCCGCATCTCCTTCGTCATTTCCCATGGATAATTAGCCAGCTGCTCGATACGCGGCACATAGTCCGTCAGATTTTCCTTTGTGTACGTCTCCGGCCTTGGCATCCCCCGGTCAGCCCAGCTCAGATAGTCCAGCGTCGGCAGCTTCTGCATCAGCCGCTGCACCAGCTGCTGCGTCTCATATCGCTCCCGCTGCCGCGGCTGATCCAACCATCGATCCAAATTCCCCAGCGTCGGCGAAAGCGCCGCCCCGCCTGTCGTTGTCAGCGGCTCGTCCGCCAGCCGCCGGAGCTTGTTCTGGTTATATTCCAGATTTGCCATCGCACCGCGAAACCGCGCCACCGACGCTGCCTCGCCCAAGTCCGAAATGCCGCTCGGTGTAACCGTTCGGTCATAGATCTCCGGTTTCTCAAACACCCTCGTCGTTTTCGGCTTCCACACTTCTTCCGGCACTCTCGCCTCAACCTCCGTCCGAATCTGTCGTTCCAGCCGCTTTGGCGTCTCGACCAGATCCAGTCCCGGCATCCCGCGCAGCCGCTTGCGCCCTTCCTCCGCCGCGGCGGCCATCTCTTGCTTGAGCTTCAGCGCTTTTGCTTTCGCCTCAAAGCGCGGCTCCGCCGTGTAAATCCCTTCTACCTGCAATTCCATCCCTCCTTACGAAGTGAGGCCCCTCCGTAATGCGGAGAGGCCCCATTTTTTATCTCCCGAGCAGCGATCTCGCCTGTGCCTGCGTCAATCCCATCGCCGCCAGCTGCTCGCCGTTCGGCATCACGCCCGCAGAGAGCAGCGCGCTGCCGCTCTCGGCCAGCAAACTGTCGCTGTATTTCTTCGCCGTCAGCGTTGTCTGCCCCTGATAGCTGCCCGTCACCTGTCCGACCGACAGTGCAAACTCGTTTTCCCATTCCCGCACCGTCTCCTGAAATTTCGCCGCCGACAGGTTATATTCCGCCGCCCACTGCTCAAGCGACATCAGCTGCTGCAAATACGCCTGCGAAATTTCGAGCACCTGATTCGCCTTTGCGAACTCGCCCTGCGTGCGAAGGTCCTCGATCTGCCGGTCCGTGTCCGTCGCCATCTTGATCTGCGCCGCATCCACGGCCAGCCGGTTTTCCTCCGCCGCATTCTGCACCGCGTTGTACTGCGCCAACCCGATCCCGCCCCGGTCTCCGCGCAGCTCAGCATAGAGCGCCGCGTTGTCCATCGCGTTCCGCCCATACTTTGCCACCTGATCCCGCTGCGTCTGATACTGCGCCGCCGCATCCTCTCTGGCCCGTTCCAGCGCTGCGACGCCCTGCGCCGTTGCATAGTCGATCTGCCGCTCCGCCTGGGCCTGCGCCGCACTGCGCCAATCGCCGAGCAGCCCGGAAAGTTCGCCGGAGCCATAGCCGCCGTACCCATAACCGCCAGAACCGTAACCGCCGGAGCCATAACCACCGCCAGCTCCATAGCTGCCCGAACCATACCCGTGCCCCGCGGCGGATCCGCCCATCTGACCTTCCGCGCCATTCCGGCCCAGATACGGCAGCGGATGCTGCTGTTCATAGTTGAAATAGCGCTCCGTGTTGCGCAGATAGGCGTCCAGCTCCGCATCCGTCACGCCGTACATCCGCTTCGCGTTCGCCCGGTCGTAGGGATCGATGTCGCCATAGCCGAGATCCGCGTTTTCCGTCGTCCATCGGCCGGTCGCGGGATCATACTTACTCTCCACGCCGCCCGCGTACTGCGACAAAATGCGGTTCAGCTCCAGATTCTGCTGATGCAGGTAATCCCGCTCCGCCTGCGTCCCCGCCGTGTGCCAGTTCTGCGAATTCTGCAGCATCTGCTGCCGGATCTCATTGGCCTTTGCACGCACATTGTGCTCCGTCGTATACCCGTTCGACCATCGTCCCTGCTCACTGTCATAATTCACGTCGTTGTACCGCTGCACGCTCTGCTCCACCTGCTCCGCCGTGCGCGACGGCGCGGAGCCCGCGCTCCCGTCCGCCCCGCCGGAATAGCCCGCCTGGCTGCGGACGCGCTCCGCCGCGTCATGCGCAGCCTGCATCCCGGCCTTGTCGCCTCTCGCCTTCGCCTCATAATACTCGTCGGTGTAGCTCTGCACTGCCGACTGCTGCTCGCCGTTCAGGCGTTCCCTATCCTTTGTACTGACTGCCATTTACGACTCCTTTCTGCGTAACACCGCCACGTTCCCCTGATTGCCGACTTCCAGACCCAGCGCCGCCGCCACATCCCGGATCTTCACATAATTCGTCCCGTTCTTCAAAATGCGCTCCACCGGGACCTCTTTCCCGTCCACGATCATCCTGCTCGTCTCCACCATTTCTCCCGCCTCCTTCACCAGCTTTCGAAACCGGACGATCCCCTCCGGATCGTCCACCCAATACTTCGGGCAGAGCTTGCCCGTCACATCATAGTGCCGGATGATATGGCTCACCGGCAGGCCGTATCGCTCGCAGAGCGCCGCGGCCAGCTCCGCCGCGTTCCAGATCGTCTGCTCCGTCGCCATGACTTTTCCGTCGCGCTTGCTGTCGCACAGCTCGATCCCGATCGAGTTGTAATTTCGGCAGAACGGGTGCCGGTATTTGTACGCCCCGCAGTGAAACGCGACATACTCGTCCGGCACCGACTGCACAATCTCCCGGTCATCCACAAAATAATGTGCGCTCGCGACCGGATTCAATGCTTTCTGAAAATACCGCGCGTTCGACATACCGGAATCGCCGTCGTTCGCCGTATAGTGCATCACGATCCACTCGATCTTCCCGCGCCGCACACCGTAATTTGCCCGGTGCGCCAGCTCCACCCGCACCGGCTTCATTGCACACCTCCCTTGTCCTCGGCCTTTGCGCTCTGATAGCCGAAGTAGAACGTCAAAACCATCACCATCACCGAATAAAAATCCTTCGCCGCCACGTCGCCGCGCAGGGCCAGCGCCATAAACGTCCCCGTCAGCAGCAGCGTCACGATCGACTTCACCTTGCAAAGCCCCATTAAAACCTGTTTCCAATCCTTCATTTGTCCCGCTCCTTTCTGTCCGCACCGGATTCCCCGGTGCGCCTCATGTTTCCTCCTGCCCATGCGCCGACTGATTCAGATGCTTCTCCAATGTATGCAGCGCCTCTGTCACCGGCCCATTACAGCCCTGCTCCTTCAAGCCCTTCAGACACGCGAGGATGCCGTAGCACATCACGCTCTGCTCGCGCTTGATGGCCGCGATCTCTGCCTGTTGGTGCTTTTCCCGCTCCAAAAACTTGAATACCGCAAAAAACGCCCCGCTGACCACACCTGCCGCGCTCAGCCATTTCGCGATCTCCACGATCTCCTGTCCCGAAAGATACATCGCATCTCCTCCTTCCCCGTTTTTACACTTCAAGGCAGCACTTCAGGCCTCGCTCCTCAGTGCTGCCCAAGGGTGTATCTGAAGCCTGGGGGTATGTCCAGCGGCGTGGATTTTTCGTGCCGGGCAAGCCGTTTTTCCGCAGAAATCCTTTGTGTATTTCCATTTTCAAACCGCAGCATTCAGGATACACACCATTTTCTCCTTCTCGTTCTTCTCAAGGCAGCACTTCACCATTTGGCAAGCAGCTTCACCGAGAGATTTTCCGTCAAGGCAAGGTTTGGGAAGTGAAGGAATACTTTGTGTATTTCGAACTTTCCGAACCGCAGCATTGGCGAAAAAGATCCGGTGAAGCGCGCAGACACAATGGTGAAGTGCTGCCTACCAAAAAAGGCCGCGCACCCGGTTCTTCCCGAATGCGCGGCCCGCCGCCTATTCTGTGATCTCTGCCGCGCTGAGCGTCCCGCTGTCATCCACGGTGATCTTGAATCGCTTGTCCGATCCCTCCGTGCTCGACTGCAGGATCATCGCCTTCCCGCGCACACCGAACAGCGGCCCGTTGTTGACCCACCGGCTGCCCACGCCGTCCCAGACATAGATGTCGTAGGGCGCGTCCGCGCCAACGCCGTAGGCGTCGCCCGCCTCCGGTTCCGTCACCGCTGCGGTCAGGGCCTCCGCCGCTGCGTAATACCCGCGGATGCGGAAATCCGCCATTCCCTCTGCCGCCTCCTTCGCGGCCTTGGCAGACGCAGCCGCGCTCTTGGACGAGCTCGCTGCAGTACTCGCAGAGGAAGAGGCGTTGAACGCATACGTCGACGCGCTATTCATATAACTATTTGCGCTGGTCGCATAATTCGATGCGTCACTCGCGTAAGCCGAGGCATCATTCCTATAATTCATCGCGTTGTTCGAGTAGCTGTAGGCATCGTCCGCAGATCTGCTCGCCTGCTGCTCAGACCTGGATGCGTTGTACGAATAGCTGAATGCGTTGCCTGAATAGTTCGACGCATTGTTCGCCGATGTCTTCGCCGCCGTGGCTGAGGCCGCCGCGGCGTCTGCGCTTTTCTGCGCCGCCGCCAGCGTGCTGGTCATCAGCTCGCCCTGCATCTCCTCCAGCGACATCACATCGTTCCATGTCTCGCTGCTCGGCAGCTTCCATTGCAGCATCGTCTGTTCCTTGTCATACCGCAGCTCGATTGCCTCGCCCGGCACGCCCTGCTCGCCCTGTGGCCCGCGCGGCCCGATCGGGGCCTTGATCTCATAGCGCTCCCCGCGGGAAAGATTCACCGTATAAACGTTGTTCCCGTCAGAGTCGGTCTCCTTGAAGCGGATGCTCTCGATCCCGGCCTCCTGATAGATCTCGTTGATCGCTGCGACCATCGTGCTCTTGTTGGTCGTCAGCAGTGCCGCGAGATCCCCCAACACCGCCAGCACTTGCTGCGCCAGCTCCGGCGTAAAGCCTGTCGGGGCCTCTCCATTCTCGCTTCCGCCCGGTTCGACGGGAATCGGCTTCGCCATCCGGGCCGACCGCACCACCTGCGTTCGCCCATCCGCGAGCGTCTTCGTCCCGCGTACCGACAGCAGCAATCCGCCCTCTTTACAGACCTCCCACGGCAGCACCATCCCGCCTGTGTACAGAAGCTCGACCTTCACATCCCCATTTTCCAGCACAACGGTCTTCGTCAGCCCGTCCCAATCATCGTCAAACGAGATGTTCAGCTCGTAGTGGTTCACCGCCCCGGCCACCACCGCGTTCCCGTCCTGCCGCGTGATCTGCTTGTCCCGGATCAAAAATCTCAATGTCTTCATCTCATCACCCCAACGCCCGGTAATAATAGGTATATCCGCCCTGATTGAACTGCGTGCCCGCGTCGTTCGTGTACCAGTACACGGTCTTTCCGTCCGCGCTGCGCTTGCCGCGCATCATATTCGCATCAGACGGTGACCCATTGAACAGGCCCGTCCCGTCGCTGTATTCCTCGCCCAGCCGGTCACAGATCATCAGAGCCACGCGTCCGTTCTTGTCGGCCAACGCCGGGATGACCGCGCTGGAAGAAAAATACGCGAGGATCTCTACCGTCTTCGGCACAAATGGGAACTGCAGTACGTTCGGCGAATCCACACCGGCCACGCCAGCGCCCACATAGCTGCCCACCGCGCACTTGCCGACCGACGACAGCTGGCTCTTCGGCGCGGACACATACTTCACATTCCCTTCCCATCCGTCCGCCGGATAGGCGTCCGCGCTCGCGCTCGTCGCGATGCCCTGAAATACCAGCGCGCTGAAAATGCGCTCACAGCCGACCATCGAATACGCCCACACGTAGTTCGCCACCTGGCTGTGATCCGACGTCACATGATCCGTCCATCGATAGATGTTCGGGTCATCCTGATACGACGTGTAGTACCAATAGCTGCACTTGAAATACTCGCCCGCGACCGGCTGGCGGTTCACCGCCTGCGGGTCCACCAGCGTGATCTCGCCGGTCGTCGGGTTCATCGCCACCGCCGAAGCCACCGTGTACTGGAAATTCCCGTTCGTCGGGGCCGTGCCCCCATGCGCCACATCGCCGAGCAGCGCCGTCGGCCCGCCGGACCCGACCTTCTGCTCGTAGGCATACTTGTTCCACACATAGCCGCCCGCCGCGCCGTTGATGGCATCCTCGATGCGGGAAATGCTGTTTCGTACCGCGATGAGCGCCTCGCTCAGCGTCGCGCCCACAGAAACGCCCGCCAGCGTCGCCACCGGGTCCGTCACCGTCAGCTCGTCGCTCGTCTGGTCCTCCTCCGGGGCCAGCCGCTTCCAGACGCCCGCCGTCTGCTGGCCATAGAGCGCGCGCCGCGTCTTCGCCTCGGCAAACGGTGCCTTCGCCGCGACCAGCGCGTCGAGGTTCCCATCCGTCAGCGCAATGGCCCCCGGCAGCATCACTGCCGCCTTGTCCACCGCCGTGAACGCCGTGATCGTGAACTTGCCGCCCGCCGCCGTCACCGTGTTCGACCAGTCGGCCTTCACCTGAATGGCGACTTTTCCGTCCTCGCCCGCCGTCGCATCCTGCACGAGCTGCGTTCCGCTCGTGAGCGCATATTCCGTGCTGCCGAGATACGCCTTCAGCGAGGCAAACTGCCCCGCCGTCTCCTCCGCCGTCAGCCACACGCGCACCGTGTGCCCCGCCGGAACGGTCAATTCCGCCTTCACCGTGCCATACTGGCTGTCGCCCGTGCCGGAGCAGATCAGCTTCCCGCCGCTCGCCTCCTTCGTCACGTTCTCGCCCGTCCAGTCCGCACCGGTGGCGAGCGCATGGTCAGGCGCAAGATTCTGGATCGAAAACTCCGGCTTCAGCCACAGCTTGCCCAGCTGGTATCCCGTCCCCGGCGTCTCATTGGCCGTCGGCGCATTCATCGAATAGGTCACGTCGATGCTGTTGATCTTCTGCACCAGCGCCGCGGCCAGCTTCGCCTCCGTCACCGTTCCGTCCACGATCGTGCCCGCCTGCGCGGCCTTCGCCGTCGCCAAGATCTCCGCCAGCGCCGCCGCCAGATTTGTCGCCTCCATGCCCTCCGCGCTCACAGACAGATGGCTTGCAAATTCCGCCGATTCCAGCTTCTCCACCAGCGCATTGATTGCCGCCTTTGCCTCGTTGTGCAGCAGCTGCAAGTCCGCGCGGACCTGACTTTCGTCCGGCTCATACGTCGGAAAATCCTCCGCCTTCGTCCAGTCCTTCGAAAATTCGAGCTTTTCCAGATAGCTCATCATCGATCCCTCCCTTGGTAGTTGTAGTAGATCTGCGCGCCCACGAGCGACATATCGCGGAACGCCTCGTGATTCTCCAGCGTCATCGTGAAATGCCGCACATGGCGGCAGCCCGGCTTCCGCACCGCAGCGAGCGCAAACTGCGGCACGCCTAAGTATCGGTGCGTCAGGTCGCGCGGGCACAGCCGCCAGCTGAAGCTCTCAATGTCCGTCAGATCCCGCCGCGTCTCATAGTCGCTCTTGTACGTGATGCGGATCTTCGTATCCGTGTCCGACCGCGTCTGGAACACCACCCGCCGCACATCCTTCAGCCGGTCATAGCTGCCGAAATGCTGCGTCGCGAACCGATATACCTTGTCGATCGGTCCGTTGAAGTCGGCATACGTCCGCTCCATCCGTGTCACCCGGCCCGAAGGACTCAGGTGATGCACCGTCTCGTCCGCGAGGAAGAACGCCGCCGCCCTAATATTTGTGAAGTAGAACCAGCTCGGCTTGCTCGCCGACGACAGCACATAGTCCCACACATACACATGCCCATTCGCCGCCAGCCAGTATCGATCCCCGTCATCGCACGTACACACGTCGCCCGCTTTTCGCACATCGTAGAGCAACCCGCGCCGCTCCGCCGTCCCGTTCACGTTCCGGCTGATCGATTCGATGTTGTTCTCCAGTGCTGGCGTCGTGCTCTTTACAATGTGCACACCCTGCTCCCGGTTGCAGAACACCAGATTGTTCTCCACCAGTTTAATTGTCCACGGCAGATCGCAGCCCGTCTCGCTGTTCACGTTCGTGTAGTTCAGCGTCAGATAGGCCCGCCCGTCAATTTCGCTTGTGGACAGCTCCGCCCGTCCGACCGAATGTTCCTTGAAGATCATCAGGAAACCGGACTGCACGCCGAATCCCGTCACGGCCTCGGCCCGGTCGCCCGCGAGGTTGTACTGCGAGATCGGGAAATACGCCGCATCCATCACGGTATGATTCCCGTTCCAGAAGTAGGCGTTCGGCTGCTCCTCCGATCCGGCCAGCACCAGCACCACCGAGTTCCCGCCGCCATACACGGCCGCATACCGGCAGTCCATCACGGCCTTCTTCGCCGCCGTGTTCTCCTTCATGTAGGTGATTTTTACCGTGTTGTTCGTCGGCGGATTCGTCACCGACGGGGCCGACGTGAATGTCACCGTGCCCTTTTCCAGATCGACCGTGTAATCCGTCTCCACGGTCTTCTCCGCGCCGTCGACCTCCACCTTCGTCACCGCCGCCACATCCTGCACCGGCAGATGGTATTCCTTCACACTTTCCTTCGCGTTGTACCACACGGTCTTTCCGTCGGCCAGCCGGTTTTCCGGCTGATAGAGGTCGCCGGAACCCGTCGCCGGGTCTGCATTGAGCACAATGACGGGTACATAGCCCGCCACATCCGCCGCCTCGAACGTCTCGCCCTTCGTGATCTTCTTGAAGCAGCCCTTTGTCTTGTAATAGAGCGCCCCGTCGTACTGGAAGAACGTCCCCCGCACCTCCGGGATACCCTCGCAGAGCTTGGTAAGCGTCATGTCCTCCTGCCCCGGGTCTCCATAGTAGATGCACGCCCCGATGTGGAAGAACTCCATCCCGTGGAACTGACCGCTGCTTGCCGCATACCCGACGCCCGGCCCGGCCTTCTTGCCGTCCTCGTCCACGCCGTCGCAGGCGTTCTGCCCGTCCCGGCAGCACAGCACACCGTCGCGCCACCATAGATTTTCCATCTCCGGGCTCTCATTCCGCCCCATCCGGTAGTCCAGATCCCATAAATTCAGCCCGCCGTCCAGCCGCGCATAGTCGGCCACATATTCGCGCTTCGCTGCCGGCCTGCCGAGATACGGACTCCGCACACCGCCGTAGCGCGTGATCCCCCGAAAGCTCATTCCATCGCCTCCCAGCCGCCATACACGCTGCCGATCTCCTCCCGGCTCGCGACCGGCAGCTCGCCCAGCCGTGACAGCCGGTTCTCAAACTCATTGTAGAGCGCCGCCTGCAAGCTCGCGTCATCCAGCGCCGCCAGCTGTGCCGCCGCGTAGCAGGCCACAGCCCCAGCGCATTCCGGCGGACAGTCGACGAGGTCGCCGTCCTCCGGCTTCTCCCGCAGCAGCACCGGATACCGGAAATATTCCAGCATCCATGCCCCATCCGCCGCACCGGCCACCGCCAGCCGGTCCTCGCCCAGCAGCCGGAATCCGTTCGTCCGTTCCACGCTTCCATCCGCACCCAGCCGGAATACCCCGCCGGAGCACACCTGCCAGCAGTCCTCCGGCAGCGCGAATACCCGCCACGTACCCGTGCGCTCCGCCTCCTCCAGCTGCCGCACCTTTCTCAGCCGCCTCGCCGTCGTCGCCAGATACACCAGCGCCTCGTTCACCGCCCCCGGCACCCGTGTCAGATAGTCCGCCTGATTGTTGTACGTCACCCGGATCTTTCCGCCCGCGATCGAATACTGATTCAGCAGCATCAATACCCGATCCCGCATCTGCCCATACGTCATCCATTTTCCTCCTTCCATTTCTGATTTATCTCCTCAAAGGCCCACTCTTGTGATCCTGCATCGCACCATCGTTTTTGAATGTAGGGGCGGACGACTCTGTCCGCCCGTCTCTACGATCTCCATCGCACTTCCGTCGATGAACGTAGGGGCGACCATTGGTCGCCCGCTTTTTTGCGCCCCCATTCTTTTCTTTCTCTTCTTTGAGAAAGAAAAGAA
>CAJMLC010000049.1 GCA_905214155.1 uncultured bacterium
AGAGCTGGATGCGGCCGGTCTTGTCCTGAATGTCGCAGAAGGAGACCTTGCCCATGCCGCGCTTGGACATCATGCGCCCCGCGATCGAGACGGGTTTGCCCTCCATCTCGTCAAAATGCGCTTTGATCTCCTCGGCGTTGGACGTGCAGACAAATTTCGTCAGCTGGAAGGGGTCATGCCCCTCGGCCTGAAGCTGCGCCAGCTTCTCGCGCCGGACCTTGATTTGGTCGCCGACGGAGAGCTCCGGCGTTTGGCTCGCGTTCTTTGGTTCCTGTCCCATATCGTTCCTTCTTTCTCAGCGCTCGATCGTGAGCACCTTGTACTTCAGCGTGCCGACCGGGGCCTCGACCTCGACGATGTCGCCCACCACATGGCCGAGCATCGCGCGGCCAAACGGGGAATCGTCCGAGATGCGGCACTCCATCGGGTTGGCCTCCTGCGAGCCGACGATGGCGTACAGCTCTTCGTCGCCGGTCTCGATGTCCTCGACCTTGATCGTGCAGCCGAGACCGATGCGGCCCTCGGCCTCTTCGCTCTCGTCGATGATGACGGCGTGCGCCAGAATGTTCTCTACCTCGGCGATGCGGCCATAGAGCTTGGCCTGCTCGTTTTTGGCTTCGTCATATTCGCTGTTTTCCGAGAGGTCGCCGAACGAACGGGCCTCTTTGATCTGCTCGGCGACTTCCTTTTCGCGCGTCGTCTTCAGATAGTGCAGTTCCTGCTCCAGCTCCTTGAGGCGGAGCGTGCTGATTTTGAATTCTTTTGCCATAATTCGCGGTCCTTTCTATCGTCGTCCCCGGAAAAGCGGGGAAGAATGTTCCTAAAACGCCAGTTGCCATTATAGCCGCACCGGGCGCGGTCTGTCAAGAGATTTTCTGCGTCAATGTGTCGATCGCGGCCTGAAATTGCGGATCGTCCGCCCGTTCGAGCGCGTTGTAATACAGCAGCGCGTATTGCTCGTCGTCAAGATCGACCACGACGTCCGGCGTCACGCCCGTTTCCGTCAGGCTCTTGCCGTTTGGCGTGTAGTATTTGCCGATCGAAAGATTGACCATCGAACCGTCGGAGAGGTAGAACGCGGTCTGGAAATTGCCCTTGCCATAGGTCTGCGAGCCGACGATCGTCGCCCACTCGTACTCCTGGAGCGCCGCCGCGAAGAACTCCGCTGCGGAGTAGGAATCCTCGTTCACGAGCACCGCCATCGGCAGCTCGACGCAGCTTGCGTCCGATGTGTCGACCTCCTCACGCCCCGCGTAATCCACGCTGCGGAACAGATCGCCCTCCGGCAGCAGATAATCCAGCACCTTCACCAGCTCGTCGGCATAGCCGCCGGGATTGAAGCGCACGTCGAAGAGCAGCGCCTCCGCGCCCTGACCAATCAGATCCTGCACAAAGGCGATGGTCTCGGCGGCGGAGCGGTCGTCAAAGTTGTCGATCTTCACATAGCCGATGTTCCCGTCCAGCAGCTCGCCGGTCACGACCGGCGTCTCGATGCTCCGCCGCTCGACGGAGACATCATATTCTGCGCCATCGCGGGAGAAGTGCATGTTGACGCGCGTGCCTTCCTCGCCGCGCACGAGATCACGCGTCCCGTCGATGCCGAGCGTGAGGACATCCTCGCCCTCGACCGCCAGCAGCAGATCGCCTGCACGGATCCCGGCTTCCTCCGCCGGACCGCCGGCCGCGACCTCTTCGACGCGCATCCCGCCGGCCTCTGTATCCTCGGTGATCGTGATGCCGACGCCGACGTAGGCGTTTGCCATCGATTCCTCGTAGGCCGCGACCTCGTCCGCCGAGAGATAATAGCTCCATTCGTCGCCCGTCGCGTCCACCATGCCTGCCGCCGCGCCGTCGGCCAGCGTGTCTTCGTCGTAGTCATCGATGAAATAGGTCCCGATGATCTTCTGTACCTCGGCGGCCTTGGCCTGCACGGGGGAATCTTCATCGCGTGCGGAGAGCGCCGCGGCATATCTGGTGTTCAGGTACTGCACCGCGGCGATAAACGACCCCGCTGCGATCACAAACGCGCACAGGAGCGCCAGAACGATCTTCCAGCCCTTCTTCATTCTGCCACCTCAATTCGAGTAAAATCGTTCCCACAGCCTGAAATCCAGGCTGTGGGAACTGCGTACATGCTTCTTACGGCATCGAGACGTAGTTCAGCGGGTTGACGTCCGAGCCGTTATAATAGATCGTAAAGTGCAGGTGCGGGCCGGTCGACCAGCCGGTGGAGCCGACGTAGCCGATGGTCTGCCCGGCGGAGACGGTGTCGCCGACGGAGACGATATAGTTCGTCATATGCCCGTAGAGGCTGGAATATCCGTCGCCGTGGTTGATCGTGACCATGTTGCCGTAGGCCTCATTGTAGGTCGCGGAGGTGACGGTGCCCGCCTTGGTGGCGTAGATGGCTGTGCCCTCGCCCGCCGCGAAATCCACGCCGTTGTGCCACTTTTTCGTGCCGCTGAGCGGGTGGATACGGTAGCCGTAGGCGTCCGTGATTTTGGTCGCATAGGCCATTGGGAACACAAAGCCGCTCGCCGATGCGCTGCCGGACGAGCCGGACGCGGAGCTGCTGCCCGTGTTGTTCTTTGCTGCTGCGGCGATCCTGGCCGCTTCCTCGCGGGACAGCGCGTTGAAGTAATCCGTCTCAGACTTGGCGATCTGGGCCGAGAGCTCGTCCTCCATCGCCTCATAGTCCGCGTACTCTGCGGACATGGACTCGTATTCCTTCGCCATCTGGATCAGCAGCTCATCCGATTCGGCCCGCTGGGTCTCCAGCTCGGCCTGCTGTACAGCCAGCTCGTCCTTCGCGGCGTTCAGGTCGTCCATCTGTGTCTCAAGATCCGCGCGTTCACCCGCGATCTTCTCGGACATCGCCTTCAGCTTTTCCATCATCAGCTGGTCAGCCTTCGCGATCTCCTGGATCATGTCGATCTTGTCGAGCAGATCGGAGAAGCTCCGCGCCCCGAACAGGATCGACCAGTAGGAGATCTTGCCGGTCTCCTCCATCGTGCGCAGCCGCGCCTTGTACTGTTCATTGAGCGCCGCTTCCTCGGCGAGCGAATCTTCCAGCTCGCTCTGCTTGTCCGCGATCAGCAGGCTGTACTGCTGGATCTGCGCGTTGAGGTTTTCAATCGTCTGGCGGGACATGTCCATCTGCTTGTCGATGTCCGCCTTCTTTTCGATCAGCGTCTGCGTCTCGGCCTCGTTCTGATTGATCTCGGCCTTCAGCGCGTCCGACTGCTTTTTCAGCTCTGCCTGCTGCGCCCGCAGGTCGACCAGCTCCTTCTCGATCTCCTTCGAGCTGGCCGCGTCGACCATCAGGATCAGCGCCGTCGACACCAGCGACAGCGTCATGATGACGGCCAGCGCGATGCAGACGATGCGTTTGAATTTGTTTCTGGATTGCATGGAATTCCTCCAAATCGTTCTGCTGCCCTACACCTTCAGGAACTTCCGGATGGACAGCAAGCTGCCGAACACGCCGACCACAAAGCCCGTCAGCGCGTAGATGAGCGCCACCGGCTCGATGACGTCGATGAACGGCGCGACCGTGATGAGCTGCAGCGAGTCGATCTCCGCGACCTTCATCGCCACGAAGTCGTACAGGCCCCATTGCAGGAAAAACGCGATCAGCGCGCCGAGGAAGCCGAGGATGAAGCCCTCGACCACGAACGGCATCCGAATGAACGAGTTCGTCGCGCCAACCATTTTCATGATCGCAATTTCCTCGCTCCGTGAGTACATCGCCAGCTTGACCGTGTTCGAGATGATCAGCAGCGACACCACGAACAGCACCGCAATGATCACCGCCGACGCGATGTTCAGCACCTTCTGCACCGTCTGGAAGCCGTTGATGATCTCATACGGCGCATTCACGTCAGACACGCCGTCGACCGCGCGGATCTGCGCCTCGGTCTCCTTCATCAGGCTGTTGTCCTCCAGCGTGACGACATAGCGGTCGCGGAACGTAGAGGCGTCCAGACCGTTGAACATCGCGTCGCTGTCCATTTCTTCGACAAAACTGTCGAGCGCTTCGTCGCGCGAGACATATTTGGCCTCGCGGATGTTGGAGATGAGGTTCAGCTGACTGCCGACGCTCTTGGCCTTCGCCTCGGAATAGCTCTCGTCGATGTAGACGAGCATCTCGTTCTCCTGCTCGAGATCGACGATCATTTCATTCAGATTGAACAGGATGAGCAGAAAGCTGCCCATGATGATGAGACACGCCACCGTCACGCACACGGCCGCGAACGACATGAAGCCGTTGACGAACACGCCGCGGACGCCCTCGCGCAGCAGATAACCAATATTATTCTTCTTCATTGAGATAGTACCCGTCCATTCCGTCGCTGATAATAAGCCCTTCGTTGATCGCGACCACGCGCTTCGTGAACCGGTTGACCAGCTCCTTCTCGTGCGTGACCACCATGACGGTGGTGCCGAGGGCATTGATCTGCTCAAGCAGCATCATGATCTCCAGCGAACGCGCCGGATCGAGGTTGCCGGTCGGCTCGTCGGCGATGATGACGCTGGGGTTGTTGACCAGTGCGCGGGCGATGGCCACACGCTGCTGCTCGCCGCCGGACAGCTCGTTCGGCAGCCGCCGGCCCTTGTTCTCCAGCCCCACCAGCTCCAGCACGTAGGGCACGCGCTTTTTGATCTCCTTTTCCGACGCGCCGATGACGCGCATCGCGAACGCGACGTTGTCATAGACGGTCTTGTTCTCGATCAGGCGGAAATCCTGAAAGATGACGCCGAGCGTCCGGCGCAGATAGGGGATGGCGCGGCTGCGGATCTTCTCGAGCTGAAAGCCATTGACGTTCACGCAGCCCTCCGTCGGGGCCAGCTCCGCCGTCAGCAGCTTGATGATCGTCGACTTGCCGGATCCCGACGGGCCGACCAGAAAGACGAACTCGCCGTCTTCGATCTTCATGCTCACGCCGCGCAGCGCCTTCGTTCCGATGTCGTATGTTTTGACTACGTTAGTAAGTTCGATCATGTTATCTCCGCATTTCTATGCGGCGCGCCGCAAGTCCGTCAGATCAGGCGGTTCTCGCGGGACACCAGATATTTTTTGACCATCAGCGCCACCTTGAAAATGATCGCGTCGTCAAACTCGCGCAGATCGAGGCCCGTGAGCTTCTTGATCTTCTCCAGCCGGTAGACCAGCGTGTTGCGGTGGACGAACAGCTTCCGGGACGTCTCAGAGACGTTCAGGTTGTTTTCAAAGAATTTGTTGATGGTGAACAGCGTCTCCTGATCGAGGGCGTCGATGGAATTCTTCTTGAACACCTCGGACAGGAAGATCTCGCAGAGCGTCGTCGGCAGCTGATAGATGAGCCGCCCGATGCCCAGGTTTTCATAGTTGATGATGGTCTTCTCCGTGTCGAACACCTTGCCGACCTCAATGGCGACCTGGGCCTCCTTGTAGGAGTCGGCCAGCTCGCGCAGGTGGCTCGCCACGGTGCCGATGCCGATCATCGTCTTGATGAAAAGCTCCGTGTGCAGCGTCTGCTCGATCTGCCGCGCGATCTTGAGAAGGTCTTCCTTCTCGGTCGTCGGCGTGATCTGCTTGACGATGGCCACGTCCTTTTCATTGATGGAGAGGACGAAATCCTGCTGCCGGTCCGGGAACATGCCCGCAAGCAAGTCCACCACGGCCACGTCGGCCCGGCCGACCTGCCGCACCAGGAACACCGCGCGCGGCACGTCCGTCACGAAATGAAGCTCCTTCGCACGGATATACACGTCGCCCGGCAAAATGTTGTCCGTGATGATGTTCTTCACGAACGTGCCTTTGTCGTGTTTTTCTTCATAATAGGTCTTCGCGCCGTTCAGCGCCACGTAGGCCATCACGCACAGGCTCCGGGCGGTCTCGTCGTCGCCCTCGGCAAACACGGCGTAATCGAAATACGCGCTCCAGGACACGAGCGGCTTGAACGTCTTCTTATCCACCACCACGATGGAATCCGGCGCACTGTTGAGCCGGATGACCGCCTCGGGCCATTTCTCGCCGATCATCGACGTATCGCTGCAAGAGATGACATTTGCGTCGGCGTCGATCACGCCGATCATACGGTCGGTGGCTTCTTTCATCTGAACGATGACACTCTGAAAAACGCGGCTGGACATGATGATGTCCTCCCTTTCCTGACGCAGGACGCAGTCGCTGCGGCGTGCGTCAATGCTTTTTTACACAAACAACCATAGACATAATACTACATTTTCGGCATTTATGCAAGAGGCTTTTGACATTTTATTTCAAAATGCCATGCCGTTTTTGTGCTCTTTTCCTAGTTTTTCGTCACTTGCCCCAAATGTTAGGAGACGGGATGGGACAGTTTTCTTTCGTCAAAATCACAAGAGCGTCCCGCCGTTTTCACAAGATGCTGTGCATTCCGTTCTCTGCCTACACGACATCCAGTTCCGCGACCGCACCCTTTTCCAGCCCGCCCAGCGTCAGTCCGCCCTCGGCGATGCGCTTCAGATACGTCACCGGCATCCCGCGCGCGGCCATCATCCGCCGCACCTGATGGTATTTGCCCTCCTGCACATGGATGAGGCTCTTTCCATGGCCCTGCGGCTCCAGCTGTGCCGGGAGGCATTTCGTCCCGTCGCCCAGCGTCAGGCCCGCCTCGAACGCGGCGCAGTCCTCGGCGGAGGCGGTTCCCTCATGCTCGGCATAATACGTCTTCCAGACGCCGCTGCGCGGACTGAGGATGCGGTGCGCCAGATCGCCGTCGTTCGTCAGCAGCAGCAAGCCCTCCGTCTCCTTGTCCAGCCGCCCCACCGGTGTCACGCCGAACTTCCGGTATCGCTCCGGGATCAGCTCCATCACCGTCCGGTCGCGCGGATCGTCCGTCGAGGTCACATAGCCCGCCGGCTTGTGCAGCATCAGCAGGACCTTCCGGTATTTTTCGACCGCCGCGCCGTCCACCGCAATGGTACACGCCGCCTCGTCAAATTTTTTCGCCTCATCGCGGACGACTGCGCCGTCCACGGTCACGCGCCCCGCGCGGATGAGGCTTTTCAGCTCCTTGCGGGAGGCGACGCCCGCCTCCGAGAGGATCTTGTCGAGCCGCTGCATTGCACACAGCCCCTTTCTTCTGTCATAATTCCGATTTTCAGGAATAGGTTGTACCATCCTGAACCCGATCGGAGGAATTAGTCATGGTGATGGTAACCGCCAAGCTCTCCAAACAAAAGCTATTGCTGATCGCCGCGCTGCTGGTGGCCGTGGTGGTCGTGATCTGCCTCTGCCTGCATGGCAGTGAAAACGCCGCCGAGACGCCAAACACGGCGCAGGAGCCCGTGGCCGTCGACGTGAAGACCAACGAGGGCCGTGTCGCCTTCCTCGCGAGCTTCGGCTGGCAGGTCGCGGAGGAGCCGGTGCAGACGCAGGAGGTCCGCGTCCCGACCGAGCCGAACGAGGTCTTCCAGCGCTACAACGAGCTGCAGCTCTCGCAGGGGTATGACCTCACGCAGTACAGCGGCAAGACGCTCCGCCGCTATGTCTACACGGTCACGAACTATCCCGCCTCCGACGGCGGCCCATATTACGCGACCGTGCTCGTCTACAAAAACGAGGTCGCCGGGGGCGACGTCTGCTCCGCCGCGCAGAACGGCGTCATGCACTCCTTCAATATGCCGTCCTGACAAGGGCAAAATCCAAGGCCCCCCTCTACCAAGAGGGGGGAAGCCGCGCAGCGGCAGGGGGGAGCTTCGCGGGAAATTTCTCTCCCCCAGTCCGCGCTTCGCGCGGCCAGCCCCCTCTACGAAGAGGGGGCCTTTCGCAGTCGACCATTGACCATCCGCCCCTATATACACTTCCAACCACTCAGAGCCACACCGGCACGATCTCCGTGCCGCGCCTTTTGGCATACCGGATGGTCGCCGCCGTGCCGCCCTCGCTGCCGTCGAACACCGTCAGCAGCACGTCCGCCGCATCCACCATCGCCCGGTTGCGCCGCAGCATGCAGCCGGGCGAATATTCCGCCTCCAGCACGCGGACCTCGTCACTCCGCGCGAGGGTCTGGCGGTAGCGCGCCTGCGTCCGCGCATCCCAGTGCGCGGCCTGGCTGGGGCAGGGGAGCATCGCGATCAGCTTCACACCCGCACCCGCATCCCGCAATTCCAGCACCGCTTCCGCAAAATACAGGTCGCACCCGCGCGCCATCCCGCACAGAAACGACCCGCATCCCCTTGCATACAGCGCGCGCACTTCCTGCCGCAGCACGGTTTTCAGCGCCAGACAGCGCGCATCGGTCTCATCGGTCCTCCATGGCAGATGTTCCGGCCGGTGGCCGGTGAACGCACAGACCATCTGATCAGCCACCTCCCAAAACATCTGTAATGATAATGAGTATAGCAGATTGCAAAAGGCTTGACAAGCTATATGAAAACATATATCATATATTCCGTAATCAATATGAATCTTCAGGGCAGGGCGTAATTCCCGACCGGCGGTAAAGTCCGCGAGCGCAAGCTGAACCGGTGTGATTCCGGTACCGACAGTATAGTCTGGATGGAAGAAGATGACGGCATCCCCAGCGGGATCGCCACCAGCTCCCAGGGCCTGAAGTGAACGCTTCAGGTCTTTTGTTATGCAAAAGCATAGCAAAATAAGAAATGTGCCATTTCCTCGCCCCCTGCGGGGCAACCGGAAATGATGCACAAAAACTTCATGCATAGGCATTTGCACATTTTCGTGATGCAGCGTTCATACATGAAGTTTTATCCCCCCCTGAAGGGAAAGAAGGACATTATGACAAACTTTTTCGCAAGCCTGAAAGAAAACCTCTCCTTTGTGCTCGTCTGCCTCGTGGTGACGGCGGCGCTCATTCTGGCGGCAGATCTGTCCGAGCGCCTCGTGATGAAGAAGCGCCACCGCCTGAACACCACGCGCACCATCACCTGTATCGCCATGTTCTCCGCCATTGCCGCCGTCCTGCACATCTTCGATTTCGCGCTGCCTATCGCGCCGTCGTTCTATAAGCTCGACCTCAGCGAGCTGCCGGTCATGATCTGCACATTCTATCTCGGCCCGGTCAGCGGCGTGGTCTGCGAGTTTCTGAAGATCCTGCTCAAGCTGCTCATCAAGGGCACATCGACGGCCTTTGTCGGTGACCTGGCCAACTTCCTCGTCGGCTGCTCATTCATGCTGCCCGCGTCGATTTGCTATCAGGCGACGCTCAGCAAGAAGGGTGCAGTCTGGTCGCTCACGCTCGGCACGCTCGTGATGACCGTCTTCGGCAGCCTGTTCAACGCGTGGTATCTGATCCCGCAGTTTGTCAAGCTGTTCCACATGCCGCTCGAGAGCATCATCGCCGCCGGCACGGCCATCTTCTCCTCGGTCACCGATCTCAAGACGCTCGTCCTCTTCTGCATCGTGCCGTTCAACCTCATCAAGGGCGTAGCGGTCTCGGCGCTCACCTTCCTGCTCTATAAGCGCGTGGAGGGCATTTTCTTCCGCCGGAAGAAAAACGCGGATTCACAATAAATTCACGATTTTGAGATTGAAATTTCGCTGAAAATGCGATACTATCTTCTACACGATTGTAAGGAGTGGATTGCGTGAAAAAAGGCAGCGGCCCGCATGCGGCCTGGCAGGAACTGAAGCTGGAAGCCAAGCGCCGCCCCCGCGTAACGGCAGTATATCTTATCCTGCGTCTGATCGTCCTCGTGACGATGGTTTCTGCTATTTTGCGGCAGGAATATGAAAGTGTGTTCATTTGCCTGCTGGTGCTGGTGCTGTTCCTGCTCCCGGTTTTTTTACAGAAAAAGTTCCGCTTCGAGCTGCCGGACACGCTGGAAATCATCATTCTGCTCTTTATCTTTGCGGCGGAGATCCTAGGCGAGCTGCAATGCTATTTCGTCGAATATCCCCACTGGGACACCATGCTCCACACGACCAGCGGCTTCCTCGCCGCAGCGGTCGGCTTCTCGCTTGTGGATCTGCTGAACCGCGACACGAAGATCAAGTTCCAGCTCTCACCGCTCTATGTGTCCATCGCGGCGTTCTGCTTCGCGATGACCGTCGGCGTTTTGTGGGAGTTTGTCGAGTTCGCCGCCGACCGGATCTTCCTGCTTGATATGCAGAAAGACACCGTGGTGCACACCATTTCCAGTGTCATGCTCGACGAGACGAACCGCAACATCCCCATTGTCATCCAGGATATCCAGTCCACCGCTGTCAACGGCGTCGACCTCGGCCTCGGCGGCTATCTCGACATTGGCCTCTACGACACGATGGAAGATCTGTTTGTCAGCTTTGTCGGCGCTGTCACGTTCAGCGTCATCGGCTATTTCTACCTGAAAAAACGCGGCCAGGGCACCTTTGTCCGCCAATTCATTCCCACCATCAGAGAGGATGACACCGCAGACCATGAAGAAAAAACTGACGCTCCCGAAACTGGGGACGGTATCTGATTACCGGCATCTCTGGATGCTCTCATTCTGGATCCTCTATCTGATCCTTTATGTTGTTGTAGAGCATGCCGTTACGACCGACTACTGGGTCTCCTACCTCCCGCTGGACGACAAGATCCCGTTCTGCGAGTATTTCATCATCCCCTACTGCATGTGGCATCCGCTGCTGTTTTTGATGACGGTCTATCTGGCATTCTACGACGTGGAGACGTTCCGGAAGTATATGTGGTTCGTGCTGGCAGGACTCGTTTCGGCGATCGTTGTCTGCTGGATCTTCCCGAACGGACAGGATCTCCGTCCCGCCGAGTTCCCGCGCCACAACGTCTTTACCTGGATGGTCAGCCGTATCTATGCCGCCGACACGAATACCAACGTCTGCCCGAGCATGCACGTCATCGGCTGCGTGGGCCTTGTCGCGGCCTGCTGCGAATCGCCGGGGTTGCGCAGGCGCCATCTGCACTGGGTCATGATCCCACTCGGTGTGCTCATCTGCATCTCGACGGTCTTTGTCAAACAGCATTCGATCCTCGACATGTTCGTCGCCATCCCGTATAGCGCCGTCGCGTGGCTGATCTCCTTCCAGCCCTGGAAACGGAAAAAAGCGTAAAACAGGAACCTCCGGAAAACCGGAGGTTCCTTTTTCTGCCCCCTCAATCTCCCGCCGCCCCTGCGAACCGTATCTGTGAAAAGTCAAATGCCCGCCATCATCAAGATAGCGTGCGGCGCGGCGGAATCCTCCAAAACCAAATTGCGACCCAGCGCAGCGGTCGGCCTTCGGAAAGGAAGAAGGAGACTGCGGATGTGGAACTTTCGCCGTCAGGCGGAAGCGGAACGGAGCAGGCTTCTTCTGACGCGATGGCGGTTCTTTTCTTTCTCCAAAAGAGAAAGAAAAGAATGGGGGTGCAAAGAAAACGGGCGGGCAATGCCCGCCCCTACGAATTCTATCACACATCGATCCTGAACGTAGGGGCAACCGTTGCTCGCCTAGGGTGTATCTGAAAACTCCCAATGTGACCGGCAGCGAGGAATTTTCGCG